>JAHDCN010000059.1 GCA_020629815.1 Verrucomicrobiota bacterium | reverse complement strand
TCAGGCCATTAGTATATACCTGAGGTGTCCCGTCCCAAATCGTGTAGGTAAAGGTGTCATTGACCAAATCCCCTTCATCCAGAGCCTGCAAAGCAGCAGCTCCAGTTGGGTTGTATACAACTTGACCAGCGCCGTTTATCGTAACTGCTGCACCATTTGCGCTGGACGAAGATACGGAGATAATTTGTGGAGTGCCGAAATCGTCATCGACATCTTCGTCATTAATCAGCAGGTCCGCTGCGTCGATAGACAAGACGGTGTCTTCGTCGCTCTCAATACAGTCGTCTTCCGCGTGTGGCGTGTCGTTGCTGCCGGTAATAGTAATCGTGAGAGTAGCCGTGTCGGTTCCACCCTCGCCGTCACTGATGGTATAAGTGAAAACATCAGTATCGGTATCACCTGCATCCAGACCGTCTACCTTACTGTCCACAAGGGAGTAGGTGTAAGTTCCGTCTGCGTTGACAACTAAATCACCATAGGTGCCAGCCACCGTTCCACCAACATTACCGGTCGCGGCGGTGGTTCCTGCCACGATTCCTGTCACCACCACATTGGAAGCGTCGTCTTCATCAACATCCGTATCCGCAACATCACCCGGAGAAGCACCGGCTCCACCCAGAACGTTACCTGTAACTTCTGCATCCTCGCCATCCGTTCCGACAGTAGAAGTGTCGTTGGTGCCACTGATATTGCCGGTTTCAGTGATCGCGTTGACATCGTCACTGGCAACCGGAATGTCATTGGTGCCTTTCACCGTAATATCAAGCGTTTCGGTTTTCACGCAGGCAGTTGATGTAACGGAGGCGGTTCCAGTCGGAGCAACTCCGCCTGCTGCTGTATTAACCAAAGCCCAACTATCCAGAGCTACACCGTCTTCCCGCGCCCAAATTCGAAGAGTATAATCCCCCTGAGCGAGATTCCAGATTACACCGTCGCCACTTCCCGATGGATCAGTACTATCCGCCTCACCCATACCAGTATTCCAGGCAATACTCGCGGTACTTCCTCCGGGTAGTATACGATACCAATCAGCCTCTCCTCCTACAGCATCATCACCTTTGCCTACAATCGTGACATAAAAAGAATCAGAGTTCCCCCCAAATCCAGATGCCTTTGTAAACAACTGCCAGTCACCTGCAGTCGCTACTGATACGTCGTATTCCAGAAAAGAAGCAGTGCCTTCAGTTGTTACTGTAGGAGCTGCAGGCACCCCAGTACCATCAGCTAACTGAACGTATTCCCCACCGCTAATATTTCCGCCAAAATTGCTACCGGAACTATTTTCGTCTGTAGAATCACCTGTGGTAGAGCCGGTATCAATCACCTGCCAATCAGTGTCGGTTGACCGGGAGAATTCTTCTGCCTCACCGGCAATCACGCCGCCCACTTCCGCAAAACTTCCATCAGTTACCTCGTAGGTGAAAGTTTCCACAAATGTGTCGCCTTGATCCAGTTCGTCAGCTTTATCCTGATCGACGACATAGTTCCAACTGCCGTCAGCGCCCATCACCAGAGTTCCGTAGGTACCGGCAACGGAAGTTCCATTGTCCGAAGGTGTTACGGTTGCACCGAAAGAAGCTGTCGTTTGCGCACCTGTTGAATCCGCAACTACCGCGGAATTCGCAGCAGTGGTCCCGACTTGAGTCACCTTCAGCACATCGGTCGTATCGATATCAGTCGCATTCGTTAGCACATTGCCGGAAGGGTTCATCCCCACAGTTGATCCATGTGGTGCAGCAACGGTGGAAACGCCGCCATCTTCTACGGCCATTGCCTGAATATCAGACTCCAGAGTTAAGTCGTCGTTGGCTCCAGTAATCGTGATCGTCAATGTTGCCGTATCGATTCCTTCTCCAGTAACGGCCCGCTCCGCCTGCTCGACCTGTGCAGGTGTAAAGATATCTCCGTTGTAGAAATTGAACAGGGTTGGAGCTCCTCCTACCCAGGTGGCAGCACCGAAAATATTCGAGGTACCGTCACTGTTAGCGTCAAAGGCAACAGTATTGGTAGGACCTCCAAAACCACCGAGGTTCGTTCCTCCATGTTGGCCAAAGCCGGCATTATCTCCACCATTATAGCCAGTGGGCGAACCGCTAATTGTAGTGGTTCCGACCGCCACTCCATTTACGTATAGTAGAGCTGCCTTGGAAGTATTGTCATAAGTTGCCACTACATGCAGAGGAGCGGCAATATCACCTTCTGTCAGGGTGTGCACCACGCGCACGGTATTGGCCGGATTACCGCTGTTTGAGGTCACGCTGAAAACGAGATCAGGCCCTTCCATTACCATTCCAACTCCCAGTCCACCGCCGGACTCAAAGATGATTTCATTACCCACCAGGTCCGTTGGCTGAAATACAGTCTCAAATGTACCGTTTCCAGTGGTGCCGAAAAATCCAAAGCCACCAGTGGCTGTGCGGCTCACATTTGGTGTATCTACTGGGCCATTATTGGCATGGTCTGAAACAGTGTACGTAAATACCTCACTTAGAGAATCCCCCGGATCCAATGCATTCACAGCCGCATTGGTATTATCAATTTGGTAAGTGTAGGAACCATCTGCGCCCAGCGTTAGGGTTCCGTAAGTTCCTGTAATCCCAGTGCCACCATTTGCTGGGGCTCCTGCACCTGTGACGGAACCATCGGATCCTGCTGTAATGTTGTCAGCGGTCGCAGCAGTCGTACCTGCAATAATTCGCGTAACGGAAATTCCGTCATCACCGTCAACGTCACTATCGTTGGTGAGGACATTACCTGTCGCATCGGATCCAGTTGTAGTAACCTTTCCTTCTTCCTGAGCAGTGCCGGTGTCATCTGTGGCCACTGGATCATCGTTCTTACCATGGACAACAATATCCAAAGTAGTTTGCAACAGTCCCCCGGCAGAATCCTCGACTTCAATGGTGAAGTTTTCGACAATCTCATCGTAATCATCAAGAACGTCCGCGATTGCCTGATCTACCGTGTAGGTGTAGTCCCCAGCCGAATCAATGACCAGGGTCCCGTATTCACCATCTATTGAAATCGTTCCTGTAGCAGGAACTGTCCCACCCGAATTCGTCGCCCCCGCAAACTGACCCTGACCAGCGGCCAGGCCAATAGTAGTAACCGTCATGGAAGCTGCGGTGTCATCAGCGTCGACATCAGTAATCGAGGTAAAAACATTACCGGAAGGATCAACTCCGGGCATACCATTAGCAACCCCACCAGCTTCCATAGCGCCATCTACAACAGCTCCGGCTGGCAAATCGTTCTTTCCGCAGACGGTAACCGTGAGGGTTGCCGTGTCACTCAACGGCTCCGAGTTAATGACGGCTCCGTAAATCTCAAACGAATTTATCGTTCCGTCAAAAGGTGCTGAACTGTAATCATGTCCAAAATAATTGAATCCTCCACCAAAACCGCCCAGATTCGCTCCACCTACCTGGCCTACACCACCCGCGTCACCGCCGTCCCAATTGGTAGTATTGTGCGTACCACTAACCGTGGAAAAACCATTTACGTTGACTCCATTAATAAACAATTGGGCGGGTTGCCCTGGAGTGACATCATAGTTCGCTACGATTTCTATCGGCATGCCCGCAGCCAGGCCAAGGCCCGCTGGATCATTTACCATATCGTAGGAAACCCTTGAAGAGCTTCCGCCACCGATCACACTAAAAATCAGATTACCGTTATTAGTTATGATTCCACTGCCGGTTCCTCCTCCGGTTTCCCAAATAACATTGTTGGACGTCAAGCTGTTGAATGTCACATCAGCAACATAGGTCACATCCTCCAGGCGGTTGTTCTGTGGACCAAAACTGCCAAAGTCACCACCGACAGTGCCGGTAGCAGCCGTAGTTTCAAAAAGCAGAGGTGCTTCACTGACTTCGTAGGTGAAAGTCTCAGTCGGTGCATCACCATCATCCAGAGCATCAACAGCTGCAGCCTGCGCCGCGGTGACACCTTGAGTGTAGGTATAGGAGCCGTCTTCTCCCATCACCAGATTTCCATAGGTGCCTACAATCGTTGTGCCGTTGGCACTGGTCGTTTCATGTGTGACCGCTGTATTTGCAGTAGCTCCAAGGCCGACATTGGTTACGAAAAAAGTTGAACCATCGACATCGGTGTCTGCAACGTTCGTTAACACGTTCCCAGATGGATTAACCGGCGCTATAGCATTGTTAACTCCACCCGCTTCTTCCGCCTTAGCGGTATCGTCCATCGCGACGGGTGCGTCGTTGGTGCCCTTCACAACGATAGTCAAATCAGCCGTATCCACCCGGGCCTTCACCGCATTGGTATCGACCGAGCGCAATTTCGTCCATCCCCAGCCTTGCTGGTCGTTTTCGAAATAGTGCAATTCATACGCTGCATTGATGTCAAAAGAGCCACCTTGCGCTGCGCTTTGGGCTTCGAGCTGGGCCAGAGTCAAAGTCACTGTGCTTACTCCGCCCGTATTGGTCGGCGGATAAATTGTCAGGTCATACTGGCCTGTCTCGGTGTTGTACAAAGACAGCCCTTTTTGTCCACTCGGGTCCGACCGGCCGCCGTTGTAGGCAAGAACATCAGCCGGATTGCTGAAACGTTGAGCCGTCGGCGAAGCATCCTGCGTTCCTGAAGTTCCATCCCCGTCACCGCCAGAGAAATTTGCAGTGATCATCGTAGTTCCTGCGACCGCTGTGTTATCAAAAACAATTGGAGGAGATGTGACTAGAAAGGTTTCATGTGCACCATCCCAGGCAGCGTCACCAGGCACATAAGGATTCCCGGCCAAAATGGTAGGCTCTGATAGGCCAGCACCCATTCCATCCCCGCCGAAGCCTGTGCCGAAATTCGCTTCGCCATTCCGGACCGTCCAATCCTGAATATTGTTATTCGCCGCACCAGTGAAATCCCAGTCGGCATCGTCCCCCTGAGGATCAGAGTCGATCATCGTGTAGGTGAACACATCATTGACCACGTCGCCTACATTAAGAGAATCTGTAACCACTTCATCAACCGTGTAGGTGTAACTTCCGTCCTTATTCAAAACGAGCGTGCCGTAGGCTCCGTCAATGGTTCCCGGGGTTCCGGAAACGGTAACGTCGGGATCAACCGCTCCGGTGTGATTGGTTCCCGTGTAAGTCACTCGGTTCACGAACAAATCTGTCGCCGGCGTATTGTCATCATCGTCAATATCGGTATCGGCGACATCACCTGCGCTTACCCCAGCACCACCTACTACATTGCCTGTGGCAACCGCACTACTCGGGTTACTTCCATTTGCCGTGCCACCCGACTCATGAACCATGTTCATGTCTTCGTTCGCATCAGGCTCATCATTATTCCCCTGAATGGTGATGGTTAAATCAGCCGTGTCGGTCTTTGCACCCCCACTCGCTCCTTCCACCGTAGCGCTGTTCAGCTGGGTCCAGCCCCAACCTCCAAAGTCGGTGTCGTAAAAGTGAAGCTGATAAGTAGCTGTTTGGTCGAAGCTACCTCCCTGGGCAGTCGCGAGCGCAGTCAGTTGGGCAATTGTCTGAGAAATCGTCTCTGTCGCAGTACTGTTTGTGGTCGGATAAACTGTCAGATCGTAACTGCCAGTAGCGGTATTAAACAACGCGACACCTTTCTGGCCATTCACACTCTCAGTGTTACCCCCATTAAAAGTAATCACGTCATTGGGATTACTGTAAGGAACCGGAGTTCCTCCGCCTCCAGCCCCGGAGCCATTTTGATCTCCACCACTAAACACCAAAGTCAGAGCATTATCGCCGCCACCCAAAGCCGCGTCAAAAGTGAAGTCCGGAGAGGCCACCAAAAAGTTTTCGTGCGGATTATCTTGAGGGAATCCGGGCCCGGACGCTTCAGCAAGCAATCCAAAACCTCCTGTATTTCGGTAGTCTTCCAGTCCACTGAGCACATTCCATCCTTGAAGGTCTTGACCACTGAAATCCCAGGCCGTGGCTCCACCATCACTCATGGTGTACTCGAAAGTTTCACTTACTGAATCACCCGCATCCAGCGTCTCAAGAACAGCCTCATTCGGCACGTATTCGTAAGAACCATCAGCACCGATCGTAAGGGTTCCATAAGTTCCCACAACTGCAGTGCCATCTGCGCTTGTCGTCATTGAACTCACTGCATTGCCATCAATCGCGGTCACAATGAAGTCAGAGGTGCTGTTGTCCGGGTCCGTATCGGAAACTTCTCCAGATCCAGTCGCAGCCAGTACATTCCCGGTCGCATTCACAGCGGGACGATCATTCGCATCACCTCCCGCTTCCCAGGCTATATCACTATCGCCATTCGCAGTGGGAGCGGCGTTTTCATCGAGATCGGTGATGTTTGCCGTCGCAGATGCTGTTTTTATCGTCCCAAAACTGGCGGCTGATATTTCACCGATAAAGGTTTCCAAGTCTTCAATAGTCGCATCATCGACCACAGGAACCGTAAACGTCACGCTATCGCCCCCTGTTGGGATCGTGACGGTGGTAGGAAAAGCCCCCACATCAGAAGCGTTCGCCGTACTGAAAATACTTTGATCAAACGTATAGGTGATAGCACTACCACTTGTATTTTGAATCACATTGCCGTCAACATCCTGCAACTCGACTTTGAACTGAATATCGGTAGCGGTGCCACCCGATCCATTCGGATCGATCCCGTTCTGCACGACACTAAGCACCGCTGTCGGCACGATCTGGAGATCAAAATTTGGCTCTTCTTCTTTGATCACGTAAGCCTGTCCGCCAATAGTTACCTGTGTTCCTACATTATCATTTACAAAGGTAACTGTTCCTCCAGCCTGAGTCGCATCATCCGTAGTAGTCCCGTCTACATCCACTACAATATTACCAGTGGTAGTAAAATTTAGGGAAGAATACGTATCGACTATATTAACAAGCTCATTATCAGCGAGCTCCAACCCTGATGACTGATCTTCGTTTGCGCTATTCTCCGTAGAGTCATCTTGCCGACCGACAAAAATATCTCTTCCTGCGGTGTCAGTGGTGTAAGTAATGCTCCCAGTCGTCTCCACAGCCCCCAAATCACCCGAATATTTATCTGTAACGAACGTGATATCACCAGACTGGTTTAATGTACGGACAGCGGCATCGGAAGTTGTTACGGACAGCCCCGTTCCACCAACCAAACTCGACGCATTATTGAATTCAATACCCTCGCCGGAAGCTGTAGTTACGCCCTTAATTATCAACGCTCCAGAACCGGAGACAATATCAGTCTCTTCCATCAGAAGACCATCTGGATCGCTTCCACCGACACCCGTAGCCGTAATTGAAATATCTCCCGACTCCGACAAAATTTTGCCATCATGGCGGATATAGATACCCCGGTTATTGTTAACACCCGCTCCACCGGTTCCGTTTACGGTGATATCACCTGTGGTGGTAAAAATGTGACCGGGCGCATTTCGATCTGTGGTACCAGCATTAATATCAATACGAATACCATGGTTATCATTACGGGTAGCAGCACCGCCCGTGCCATTTAAAACGATGTCACCTCCACCAAGTGCCTCGACATTCGCACTACCATGGATTCGAATTCCGTTGTTATTAAAGCGTGCAGCACCACCCGTGCCGTTGATCTCGATATCACCGGATCCAGTTGTTCGAAGAATATTCGAATTGTAGTGCAGTATGACGCCCTCATTCCAATCAGGCGTTCCCGCCGCTGAAGCACCGCCAATCCCAGTGATGGTAATCATTCCATCGACGGATTCGATAGTGGACCTGTCAGATCTGACACCACGATTACCATCCTCTCCAATGCCGCCCGTTCCGGTAATGGTTATAGCGCCTGTGTTAGTGCGCACGATTGCGGGAGTCGTAGCACTTCCCTCCAGCTTCACGCCGTCGTTGTCATTGGAGCCAGCGCTGTTAGCTCCTCCGCCTTGACCGGTAATCGAAACCGTTCCTGAACCTGTACCTTCAACTGTTGCTCCAGCACGAACGATCACACCGCGATTCCCATCCGCACCATTCGCATCAGCCGTCGACTGGCCAGACGACATACCATTAATCACAATGGAACCGTCAACCGTAGCGATCCGTGTGTTATTACTCCGGATATCGACACCTTCGTTGCCATTATCTCCACCAATGGCTGAGCCTGTTATATTTATGGTTCCGTCAGTAGCAGTTACTTGAGCGCCATTACCTATGTAGACTCCATCAGCGTCATTTTGATCGACAGCGGTGGTCAACGTCTGCCCTGTTCCGTTGATCGTAATCGTTCCACTTTGAACTGAAATGGAAGCAGCGGCATTTGCCAGGGTTACCCCACGGTTGCCATCGTCCGCTCCCGCCCCAACAATAGGAGCATTACCCGTCAGTATGATGTTGCCATTTCCGGTCGTGGATAACTGACCATCCATGCGGATTCCATCATTGCTATCAGAATCTGGCGTATCACCAGCTGTACCACGCCCGGTAATTGTGATATTTCCTCCTTGTGTGCTTACCGAACCAGATGTTGAGAAATACACACCCCGGTTACCATCATTTAAGTTTGCCGTAGTCGCTGATCCATTACCCACAAAAGTAGCATTTCCCGCACCTGAAAATGTTAAGGCCCCTGACATCTGAATCCCGTCCGTATTATCAGTATCAGTGACCCCAGGCCCAGCAGTTCCTGTGGCGCTGAAATTACCCGTTCCCATGTTGATCACACTTTGATTCGTGATCAACACCCCATGGCTGTTGTCGTTTCCGGCTCCGGCCTGCCCAGTTAGAACAATATTCCCTGTCCCAGAGACATTCATATCCGCTTCGATACGGATGCCATCTTGATCGTTACCAGTCCCTAAGTTTCCAGCGGTACCGTCGATTGTTATCGTTCCGTCGACTGTATTTACCTGAAAATCATCATCAATGAAAACCCCGCGTGCTCCACTCATAGGAACTGTAGCTCCGGTGATAGTAATGTTGCCGGTATTCGTTTCAATAACAGAACCTGCTGACGATGGCGTACCACCACCAATTAGTACCCCGTCAGTCCAGCCGCGGGCACCCGTATCTCGACCCTGACCATCCATTACAATGTTACCGGAATCTGATTTAATCGTTACTAATCCGTCCTGAATCTGAATGCCACGGCCGTTCCCTCCCCCCATGCCATTACCAGTCAATATGATATCTCCATCAACCGTCGTAATACCAACGCTTACAGCCGAATTGCCGCCGCCATTATCAGAGTCGAAATAAACTACTCGATTGGTATGCGCCTCAAAACTCCCACCAGCACCTATATCAATTTGTTGGTAGATATTGACCTGACGAACCGGAGTATTCTTTCCTATTTCGATGACTGCGCCCGCAGCGAAATTAAAGTCATTTGCGCCATCGAAGGTTATCGTATCGTCATTGCCTTGAGCTCCATCATAGGTTAGCTGAGTGATCGTGTTGATCTGACCAAGACTGACACCGTCCATTAGCAAATTACCTGCGCCATCTACAGAAAATGTCTCATTATTATCTGCGTTGTCAGCTGTGATCGTTACCACACTACCTACGCGGACAGCCGCCGCATGTTGCGGACCTTCCAAACTGAACGCCTCACTGCCCTCGGCACGCCCATCATCGATCTGGCGCCTTTCCCCCTCCAGGAACCAGCCGAACATCACATCATCCTGCTGCGAACCGTCATACAAATCTTCCAGTCCCAGTGTATGGCCAATTTCATGACTTACGACGGAGAACAAATCAAAACCGTCAACCGCGCCCGTAGCAAACTCGCTATCCTCCCAAGGTGTATCGTCGATGAACCAGCCTCCACCGGCTGCATCGTCATCAATCGTGATCACATTACCCTCCGCCGACCCCAGAATCCCATCTCCAAGGTCAGCCACTTCAAACACAATGCCTTCGAGCACGTCCACCTGTTCCGCTGTGAGACCCGATTCGATCCATCGATCTACCGCTTCATCCGCCAATCGTTCGATATCCTCTTCTGAGACTTCAGAAAGATTCTCTACGACCAACTCTTGAGCCTGTTGAGCATCAAGTGCTTCCGCAGGAGCCTCAGGTGCTGCCGGTGTTGCAGAAAACAACACACGGGGCTCTAAACTTTCGAGGAAAAGAGGCCTGGACTGAGCCGTTTTGCCCTTCTCGAAAGCGCGATTCCACGCATTCCGAAGGCATCGGATGAAAAAATGACGAGTTTTGCGTTCCGCAGGAGTCAAAGGACCCCGCGACTTAAGGAGGTTGGACATGTGATTTGAGTAGGGCTAAAAGAATGGGAGGGGAATCCAATTCGCGCGCCTTTCTACTCCGGGCCCGCATTGAAAAACTAACAAAAATCGCAAAACAATACAAGCCTGTTTCTTCGTTAACTTTTGTTAAGCAATCACACTCCCAATCCCGCCTGTCCGGCTTCAAATGCCCCTTCAATCACCCGAATCTCCGGCACTTCCCCGTCGCTAAGAATCACCTCGAAAATATCGAAGCGAAACGTGACTTCCGGCAGGTTCAATTCGCGCAGCCAGGCGTTGGCTCCGCGAATGATGAGCCTTTGCTTTTCGGCATCGACTGCTCGTGAAGGTGCGCCGAAGGCCTCTGTAGTCCGGGTCTTCACCTCTGCGAAAACCAATACATCGCCATCCCGGAAAACGATGTCAACTTCCCCGCCGCCTTTTGGCCGAAAATTGCGATACAATACCTTGCCTCCTGTGCGCCAAATGTATTTTCCCGAGAGTCGCTCTCCTGTCTCGCCGATCAGCTGATTCCAGTCGGCTGATTCCAGACTCTCCCGCTCAGGCAATTGAACTTCCCGATCCAATTCCCGATCCACCCAGCGGAACCAGCATTTCCGAATCAGGCTCATTTTCTCTCCGCTTCCGCAACCGGGGAAAATGAGCGGCGATGGATCGGACAAGGACCATGTTTTGCCAATGCCTCGAGGTGCAATTTCGTGCCATACCCTTTGTGACGCTCAAAGCCATATTCCGGATATTTCTCCGCGTAATCCAGCATCAGACGATCCCGCTCTACCTTGGCAATTACACTCGCTGCGGCGATCGAGAGACTGAGAGAATCGCCTTTGACGAGGGCTTTATGCTGCCCCGGAAAATCCTTCACCGGTTTGCCATCGATTAGCGCAATATCCGCTGCCCGAGTGAGCCCGGCATAGCTCTCCGCCATCGCCTTCCAGGTGGCTCGCAGAATATTAATTCGGTCAATTTCCCGCGCATCAATCACGGAAAAACATGACACCACTAATTTATTATCAATCAGTTCAGAAAATACTTCCTCGCGCTTCTTCGGCGAGAGTCTTTTCGAGTCATTGAGCACATCGTGAGCAAAGCCTTCGGGCAAAATCACGGCAGCCGCCACCACCGGACCGGCCAAAGGTCCACGGCCCGCTTCATCAATTCCCGCGACAATCGGGAACCCCTGTTGTTGAAGTTCCCGTTCGTGCGATAAATTAGGCATTTTCGTTTACCCGATTGATCAACTGCCGCAGACGACCGGCTTTGCCGCGCTTCGGCTCAAACACCAGACGCGGCATATCGGCCAGGTGTGGCTCATCCTTTTCCTCGTCCATGGTTTCACAGGCGGAAAACTCAGAACCCTCTTTGAGCATATCAGAAAAATCGCTATTCAAGTCGGCGAGCAGCTTCTCATCCGGTTGGTTTTGCAAACGCATCACCAGCTTGCCTTTGACGTATCGATAGCTGTGAAAATTGCTGTAAAAAGTCAGGATTTCCTCCACCGCTTCTTCGATGTCGTCGGTGACGATAAACAGGTGGAAGTCTTCCGGCGAAATCAGTTTGAGACGGAACAGGTGATCTTTCACAAATTGGAGCCAGGTCTTCCAGTATTTCCCCCCGTCCGTATCGACCAGAACGATCGGGAATACGGACGCTTTCCCGGTCTGCATCAGCGTCAAGGTTTCGAAAATCTCATCCATTGTGCCGAATCCGCCGGGAAACGCTGCAACCGCGTCACTCTCTTTCACAAACGCCAACTTGCGGGTGAAGAAATAGTTATAGTCGATCAGCTTCGGATCACCGTCGATCGTGGGATTGGCTCCTTGCTCAAACGGCAGCTTAATATTCAAACCGAAGCTGTAATCACGCCCGGAGCCTGC
>JAHDCN010000536.1 GCA_020629815.1 Verrucomicrobiota bacterium | reverse complement strand
GGAATTTTTCCCTGCGAAATCAGCACCAAACGATCCGAGTGGATCAGTGAATAGAGCAAGGTTCCGACGGCAAAATGAAGTCGCCAGAGGATGTCTTTTTCACCAAGGTGAGGCAGACTCTTTGCAATGGCAGCCACAAAGCGAGCGCCGATTTCTTTAAAAAGCTTCAGAATCGCGCCGGGAAATTTGTCATCCTCCTCCGCCATGCAGCGGCCGGCCAATTTCAAGTACACCGAACTTTGGTGCCCTGTCTCCGTCAGCTGCGAAACCACTGGCTGAAATAAGCAGCGCAGAATTTCCTCAATCGGAACCGGATCGTCACCATGCTCGATCTCGCGCTGCGTCAAAGAACGCAGGCGCTGCTCATTGATGGGTTCGACTACGCGGGTCAGCACTTCGAAGACCAGCGAATCTCGCGAGCCGAAGTGGTAATTCACTGCCGCGATATTCACATCGGCCTCCCGGGTGATTTGCCGCAACGAAACCGAACGAAATCCGTGAGCCGCGAACAGTGCCTCGGCCGTGTCGAGGATACGCTCACGGGTTTCCCGACTGCCGGAGGCAGCGGATGTCTCTTTGTGTTTCACAGGTGTTTCGGTCGTGTGAAAAGACATTCAAACAAGTGTTTGAATTTGGCAAATAAAAAAGTAAACCGCGGATTGATCCACTTTGCGTTTGTGACGATCCCGCTCCACAGTGGCTGGAGTGAAGACAGCTAAAGATGGCATACGATCTATCGTAAAGATTGGATACGACGGCACCGTCTATAAGACCTTTCGTGGAACAGACCGGGACAAGCGTTTTGCAAATGAAGTCCATGTTCTGCAGGTTCTGGAGGCGCGTGGTTGTGAATTTGTGCCCCGGCTGCTCGATCACGATGAAGAGACCCTGACAATCGCGACGACTAATTGTGGTGCTCCGGTAGAAAAGCTTTCGGAAACCAAGACGAAAGAGT
Source organism: Verrucomicrobiota bacterium (assembly GCA_020629815.1). GTDB lineage: Bacteria > Verrucomicrobiota > Verrucomicrobiia > Verrucomicrobiales > DEV007 > Arctic95D-9. The sequence continues at coordinate 964 of JAHDCN010000536.1, read as the reverse complement.
TATTCGACTCTCTGGAGGATGAATACGGGGTAATTCACGAAGATCCTTTCGATCGCAATATCACCTACAACGAGCGGCTTGGTCGGTTTTGCATCATCGATTTCGAACTGGCGGAAGTGATTGATGCCAAGGATGAAAACCTGAACCGGGAAGCGAACCGCACTCTTTCCTGGTGTGGCCTGACAAGGGATGGCAAGCGCCGCGAGGGCAATCAGGATAACCTTTCGGTGTTTGCTTCGGAGACCGGGCAAGCGAAGGAGTGTGAACTTAATGGAGAAAAATCCATAGACGAGGCCGGTCTCATTTTCGCCGTCAGCGATGGCATGGGCGGACACGGCGGCGGGGAAGTCGCCAGTGCCGTGATTGTTCAGGAATTGCATCGCTACCTCCCGGCGATGATGGGGGATTTCAAAGGCAACGCCCAACCGCTGAAGCTGCTTGAGTCAGCAGTTCAATCGGTGAACGCGCATGTCGGTCGGGTAGCCAAAACCGATTTCCGTCTGGAGAATATGGGTGCCACCCTGGTCTGTGGATTGTTCTACCGGACCGGGCTGCATTTTGCGCACGTCGGCGACAGCCGTATGTATCGTTTCCGCGATGATGAGTTGAAACAATTGACCCACGATCACTCTTTTGTCGGTCACCTGTTTCAATCAGGCCAGATCAACGAGCGGGAAGCGAGAATGCATCCCCAGCGGAACATTTTATCGCAGGCAGTCGGTGCCCGCAGTAGCAAGGTTCACCCTCAGGTGGATCACAGCACCTTGCAGGACGGCGACTGGTTCCTGATCTGTTCCGACGGAGTCATCGACGGTTTGTGGAACAAAAACATTGCCGAGGCCTTCCGCGATGGCGTGGAGAAGAAGCAATCTGCGGAAGAAGTAGCAGAGCGGCTGATGGAGTGGTCCTACAGTGAGGCGGGGAAAGATGATACGACGCTGTTTGTTGTGAAGGTCCAGGGGTA
>JAHDCN010000535.1 GCA_020629815.1 Verrucomicrobiota bacterium | reverse complement strand
GAGACTACCCTTTCTCAAATATCCCTGTCCCCTTCACGGGACAAGTCCAAAAGCGCGCCGCGAGGTTCACCGCCTCCCCCGCTACTCTCTTTGACGAAACTCTGCATCCGCCAGGTTTGATACGCGCCATTCGGGACTTCCCGAATTTCTACCGTCGCGTATTTGGAACACTCCGTTCCTTTTTCTTTCCTGTTTGAGTTTCTTATTTCATGTCATCATCCGATTTGTCGGCCCTTACCGGGTCCGGATCATCCAACCAACCGAATCGACGCCGTCGAGGGGCTCCCTCGTGGCTGCTCCCCATTCTGTTGTTGCTGGGCTTTGTGATCATTCTGGCTTTGCTGTTTGGCAAGCGCCTGCTTCCAGCCGTGGAAGTGCGCGTTGCGCAGGTGGTTACGCTGCGCAAAGATTCGACTACTCCGACTGAGGAATCCAAGCCCGAAGTCAAAACCACTCTGTTGTTTCAGGCCTCCGGCTGGATCGAGCCCGATCCCTATCTGATCGAGGTTCCCACCTTGGTTGGCGGCATTGTCAAAGAAGTCTTCGTGCTCGAAGGGGAATCGGTCAAAAAGGGTCAGCTCCTGGCTCGCTTAATTGACGAAGACGCCGTTCTTGATCTGCGCCAAGCGGAAACCCGATTGGCTACTATACAGGCCGAAATCCGTAACGCCCAATCGCAGATCCCGTCTCTGCAAGCGCAACGAACCGCACAGGAAAAAGCGGTCTCCTCCGAGAAAACCAAATCAGCCAACCTGCGAGATCACTATGATCGGTTGGCCTCACTACCGAAAGGCAGCATTCCAACACGCCAATTGGCAGAGGCACGTCTTGAGTTGCAGGCCCAGGAATCCATGGAGGCAAAGGCCGGGGCATCCCTGCCATCCTTCGATGCTCAAATTGAGGCGGCCCGTCGAGAAGTCGAAGCGAAACAAAGCCAACTCGCAGAGGCAAAGGTGGCCAAAGACCGCGCCGCTTTGGCCCTGAGTCGCCATGAGATTCGGGCACCACAGGACGGAGTCATTTCGCATCTCCACGCGATTCCAGGCAAAAAACGAATGGTGCACATGGATAATCCGAAGTCGGCGACCATTGTCGAACTTTTCGACCCGTCGAGCCTACAGGCACGAATCGATGTTCCTCTAAACGAAGCCGCATCGCTGGGCGTTGGTCAAAAAGTGGAACTGACCACGGACCTGTTGCCCAATCTTTTGCTGAAAGGCACCGTCAGTCGGATTGTTGGCGAAGCCGACCTGCAACGCAATACGCTTCAGACGAAAGTCTCCGTTGAAAACCCCGACAGTCGTCTGCGCCCTGACATGCTGGTGCGCGCCAAGTTTTTCGGTCAGGCATCGGAAGCCGCGGCTGCAATCGCGAGGACGAATGACAGCCGTTATGAGTTGTTCGTTCCTGAATCAGCCCTGATGGGCGGCAAGGTTCTTTGGATCGCTAATGGCGATCAGGCTGAGCTGCGAACTGTGACGCCGGGTAAGCAGAAGCGGGAAGACCACGTCCAGATTCTCGACGGCGTTCGCTCAGGAGAGAATGTCATTCTCCCTCCACACGAAAAAATGAAACAGGGGCTTCGCGTGAAGATTGTTCGATGAGTCAGGATTCCTTTATAGAGATCAAGAACCTGTCCAAGTCTTTTCAGAAAGGCCGGACAACGATCACGCCGCTTGAGGATCTTTCGCTGGAAGTTCCGGAGGGTGAGTTCCTGGCACTGATGGGGCCATCCGGATCAGGGAAAACCACTTTGCTGAATTTGATCGCCGGAATCGACTCTCCTTCCAGTGGTTCTCTCGTTGTTGGTGGAAACGACCTCACTCACCTTCGCCGAGGACCACTGACGAAATGGCGGGCCCGTCATGTGGGATACATCTTTCAGCTTTATCATCTCGTCCCGATTTTGTCGGCCTACGAAAACATCGA
>JAHDCN010000534.1 GCA_020629815.1 Verrucomicrobiota bacterium | reverse complement strand
CGCCCTGTATGAATTAGGTCCGGATATCGTGTTGCCCGATGACCATCTGCTGACGCAACAGGTGCGCGAAATGCACGCAGTTGATCGGCGTCAGCCTTCGCTGCATACGATGCCGGAAATCGAGCTGGCAAAAGAGACGCCGCTGGATCTGGAGACTGAGAAGCAGCAACAGAAGCGACTCGATGAGTTGATGAAGCTGATGCCTGAAGGGGATCCGAATCGGGGGGAGCAGATTTTCAAAAATGCTTCGAAGTCGCTGTGTGTGACCTGTCATGTAAAAGGAGAGCTGGGTGTGGATTTCGGACCGGACCTGACTCATATCGGTGCGATTCGCAGCGAGCGCGATTTGCTGGAAGCGATTGTCTATCCGAGCGCGACCATTGCCCGCTACTACGAACTGATCACAGTGGAAAAGCGGGACGGACAATCCACTGCCGGGCTTTTGCGTCGGGACACTGCGAATGAGATGATCCTGGGGGCTGGAGCTGAGGTGGAGGAAAGTGTCCCGTTCAAGGAAATCAAAACAGCGAAATATTCTTCGACTTCCTTGATGCCGCAGGTCTTCGATGGCCTGCTGAAACCAACTGAGATTGCTGACCTGGTAGCGTATCTGAAATTGGCAAAAGCACCGGGCGCTGCGGCTTCGGTGGGGAAAGTTGCCGTTACCCGCCCGCCGCATCGCGAAGTGAAGGTTCCCGGTCTACATGCCTATTCGCAAAAGAGTATCGCGGCAGGCGAGGAGATTGAGTTTCGGGTGAGCAGCGATGTTCCTTATCAGCTTTCCCTTGTCCAACTTGGGGCCGATCCGGAAAGCCGGGAAAGTGATCCGGTTTTGCAGCAGTTCGAAGTCGATCAACCTTCGGTTCAGTCGATTCATCCGGGCTCGTATGTGCATATCGAGAAGGGCTTGCCGGCTTCGCGCAGTTTGGCGCAACTGACTTTGGAATGCTGGATTCGTCCGTTTCAGTTGAATGGCTGGCGCGGGTTGCTCACCCAGCACGATTACCCGGACCGTTGTGGGTTTGGACTGTTTCTGGAAGGCGACCGAATTGTTTTCATCACCGGTTCCGGAGGTGCTCATGATCCGGCGAGTTTGCATCGCAGTCCGGCGGGTGTGGTGAAGCCTCACCAATGGCAGCATGTAGCGGCGACCTGGGATGGAAAAACGAAACGGATCTATGTCGATGGAAAGGTTGTTGGCCAGTTTCCGTTTTCCGGCAGGGTGAGGCCGCCGGACACAGCGTTGCGAATCGGAGCCTACGGTGCCAAAGGAAGAGCCGGGAATTTTTACGATGGCGACGTCGCGATGGCGGCAATTTATGAAAGAGCACTTTCGAAACCGGAACTGAAAGCTCGAGTGGAAAACAAGGGGCAGTCGAAGCCGGGTGATCAGGCTTTAGTTGGCTGCTGGCCTTTTTCTGAAGAGCGGGGGAGCCGGGTAGCGGATGCCAGTGATCAGGGCCGACACGGACGTATTATCAATCGCGGCACCTGGATGATCGGTGGTCCCGGTTTCGCAGCTGATTCGGTTGATCGACATGATCGCGACTACGATCCCGTGACTGATCTGGAGCGTGGCCATGGATTGCGCCTGGCCTCCGATGAACTCTACAACGCTCAGTGGAAAGTGAATCACCGTTTCGTCCTCCCGGCGGATGCCAAATCCGGAGTCTATGCGGGGCGATTCGATTTTGAAAAAGAAGGTAAGCCAGGGCGCTATTTCAGCAGTTTCATCGTCCGGCGTCCCGATTCCAAACCGAAGGCGCCTCTGCTGGTAGTGGTTTCCTCCAATACCTGGCTGGCCTACAACTCTGCGCCCTTCCCGGTGAACCACGGTCCGGGATTGAAAAAAATGGGGACCGGTGGTCTTGCGAGCAGCCATCCGGCAGCGCCCCAATACAGTTTTTACAAAGACCATCAGGCTGGGCAAC
>JAHDCN010000058.1 GCA_020629815.1 Verrucomicrobiota bacterium | reverse complement strand
ATCCGGCGTCTCCTCAATCGAAACGCAGGACACATTCAGATGCGCTTCCGGAACCTCTAGAGTTGCAAACTGACTCTCGAGCAGGGACGAGGTCATATACTCGTGGTCGCGGGCATCCATGCGACCTTTGATCAGGTCGAAAGACCCTTCGAGATAAACCAATCGCCAATCATTTCCGAAAGGTTGAAACAAACGGTCTCGATAAATCTGTTTCAGGGCTGAACAGGCGAGAACGGCAGGTGTTCCGGAATTGATTGTTTCGCGGGCAGCATCGACGAGCCGGTCAAACCAGGGCCAGCGATCCTCATCGGTGAGCGCGATGCCATTGCCCATTTTCTCTTTCGCTTCTTCCGTGTGAAACGCGTCGCCTTCCAGATAGGTAGCGCCGAGTTTCTCCGCGAGCATCGACCCGACAGTGGATTTTCCGCATCCGGAGACGCCCATTACTACGATGAATGGCGGACGACTCATGCTACCGGATCGGGTAACTGACGATCAATTTCTTCCACGCGGTATCCGAAACCGGGACCAGATAGGGTTGTGCCGTCGAGTATACCCTGTTGCCTGCGATACAGACCCGGATGGATCTTGCCTTCGGTCAAACTCGCTTCGGGGTAAAACTGCATACCGTTCGATTCGACTCCCATGATGGTGCCGGCGTTTGCAGCGAGAAGGAAATGAGGAATTTGCGCCAACATCGGATTGGTCAGATCCTGGACCATCAAGGTCATTCCGTGAGCCTTTGCCCAGCAGAGGCTGAGCAAAGCGCCGGTCTGCGTTTTGCAGGTCTTCAAGGCGACGCCAGTCCAGCCAAGTTCCCGACCCATTTTCACATATTTCCAATCGTGTGCACTCTCGTCCATAAACAGAGGCTTGCGTGCGCTTACGCTATGGACGTCGATTTGATTCGCTTGCAGGTCGTAGGGAAAGGGCTGCTCGACGTAGAGAATTTTCTGAAAAGTAACCGGGTCATCAATTGCGAGGCGGTCGAGAATTTCATTCACATAAGCTGGATCAGTGACGGTGCAGTTGAAGTCGGTAGTCAGCCAGGTGACGTCTTCCTCGCGCGAAAGAGCCCCAATTTTCTTCAAGCGCTGATAGTCCCATTCCTGATCGTTGCCGCGCAGTTTGATCTTCAGGCAATCCAGTCCGTCGGCTCGAATCCAGTCGCGCAACAGAACCGGATAGCCGTCATCCGGTTCGTCGCCAGTCAGTTCGTCTTCCGATACCGGATCCAGCCCTCCGACCAGGTGCCAGACCGGCAATTTTTGCGGAGCATTGGAAACGAGATAATCTGCCGGGTATTTGCCATCGAAGGAAACGTGATCGGCTGCCGGGGTGAGAAAGTCTGCCAGGTTTCGGGACAGGAACTCACTGTGATAGGTTTGGTATACAGGAAGGTCGACCAGTTTTCCAAAAGCGTCGTGAATGGCGATATCGAACAGAGAAAAACATACCAGTGCGGCCAGGTGCGGAAGCTCTGCTCCTTCGTCTCGATTGGAATTGAAGCTGTGCTGAAGGTCTTCGAGTGGTCCGTTGATGAAGTCGCTGCCGATTTCGATCGGGTGGCCGCAACCAGCGAGCGATGGGAGCTTTTGAGCAATCTCCACCGCAAACGATTTCATCGCGGTATGGCGGTCTTCGTAATCGAGGTGTGACGGCCAAACCCAGGCCACAGACAAAGGGGTTTCGCCCCAGCCAGTCGCAGTTTTTCCATCGGATCCCTCGATCGTGACACAAGCGCGGGCACAGGTCACTGAATCCTGAACCTGGGCACCAAACTTCAAGGGCACCCGCATTTCGACGGGTAGAAAATGAAGAGAAACTTCTTTGATGGTTGCGCTGACTGGCATGTCCCTTTGTGCCGCAAATCCCGTCCGATTGCGAGAGGTTTTCTGCGTGATCGAAATCTACTTCGGAATTCGATTCAACGTGTAATAGGCCTCTGCATGCAGAAGAGCTGTTCGATCCTCAGCCCAGACTCCAGAGGCGTCCAGCTCGTGGATGTAGCCGCTGCGTAGCCCTTCGCAAATCAGTTCGACGCTTCGGTTGTCGTCGGCCACTTTCACTGCAGTGATCTGCACCTCCTGCTCATCGACTTCATCACTGCCGTATTTCGACCAGTAATTGTGGGTGTAGGATTTCATCTGATACGAGAAAAGGTTTTCCGCCGTATTGCGCATTAGCTTTTTCGTAAAAATCAGACGAAAGCCGCTGGAGGTGGCCTCCATGGTTTTGATCTCAAAAGGTACCCGGCCGGACCAGGTGATTTTCTCCAGACCAAAGCTGCGGGTGCCGAGTGAATTCCAACCCCGGTTCGATTCACCGACAAACATTGATTTACCATCTTTCGAAAACGTCATGTTTAGCGCAGCGCATTGCAGGCCTTTGCGAAAATGGAAACACGCGCCCTGATATTGACCTTCTACTTTTTCTAAAAACACGCGGCTGACAAACGACTCGGTAAATTCTCCGACAAACAGCTGGTTGGTGAAGGGGCCGAAGCTGCCTTTGGTTTGATCACAAAGGAGGCCCGTCGTACTCATTCCGATCTTGGTGTAAGGAAACCAAACTGCAGGTGGTGCGTAGCCCGGCACTTTCTCGATGGCTTCCGCAGTCGTGATATCTTTTGGCAGCTTGCCGGGGTGTTTGACTGGGGAGAGCTCGTGCCCGGCATCGCGCAGCGAATCTGCGTGGCCGAAAAAGGCACCCTCTCTCAAGTGGATCAGCGAACAAGTGGCCCACCAGTTTCCCTGTTGGTCGGTCGAGAAAACATCGCCCAGATGGTTGGTGCCCAAACCAATCGGTGAGCGCAAACCGCAGGCAACTGGCAAGAGAGGCCCGCCCGGTTTTTGGCGCATTGCCCAGCCACGCCAAAGTACATCGCCGGGTGTGGACGGGAGCAGCTCCTGTCCCTCACCAAGATTGATGTTGAGCGTGATCCACATGTCACCTTTCGAATCAAATACCGGCCCGTAGGCATATTCGTGATAGTTTCCTGATACGCCCCAACCCTTGGCTGCAGTCAGATAAGCGTCGGCCTGCCCGTCGCCATCTCGATCTTCGAGGCGAGTGACTTCGGACCGCTGCGAGGTGTAAAGAGAACCTTCGTGCCAAGTCAGACCGAGCGGCTCATGTAAACCGGTAGCGAAGCGTTTCCAGGAATAGTCTTTTGGTTTTTCCGAAACGACTTCGGGATTCTCCAAAATCCAAACTTCGCCTTTGCGGGTGGCGATCGCGATTTTGCCATCGGGCATAGTGGCCAGGCCGCTGGCTTCCAGCTTGATATGATCAGGAATCGGCAGTGTCACAATCGGGTAATAACTTTCCTCGATTTGCGTGTCGTAGTCGAAATCCTGCCCTGCTGCGATTCCGAGGCTCAGTAGAAACGCAAAGATTGCGGACCTAACCCTGTTGGGTCGATGACCTAACCCTGTTAGGTCGGTGGCCAGTAGAGATTGACTATTGTCATCCTGAGCGAGCCTGCGAGCCGAAGGATCTCTCGCGAAGAAATAGTTTTTCAAATGGATGAAAACCTTTCGACGCCAGTGGTGCACCCTCGTTTCCACTAGGTTTGAATCACGAATTGGTAATCGAGAGATTTCTCGGCTCGCAGGCTCGCTCGAGATGACAATGGGGAGACGAGGTTTCGGAATTTTCCCATTCACCATGCCAGTTCCTCCCCTTTTTGTTTTTCACCATCAATGATCAAGATCCGCTTCAATTTGCCATCAACTGGTGCTACGCGGTCCTGCCATTTCTTTCCGTCGACTTGATAGAGAAAGGTTGGCACACCTTTTGCATCGAGAACGAAGCCTTCGAATTCTGCCTGCTCCGGAATTTTCCAGTCGATCTCTTTCACTTCTTCACCAAGAATTTTCGCTGGTTCGCAGAAGCGGTCTTCCCAGGTGCTCATGGCGTCGAGGAACTTTCCTTTCCATGCCAGCCGCCATCGGCAGCCTTTCGAGTCAAAAGCGGCATGCAGTCCTTCCGGGAAACCGACAGCGATTGCATGGGACCCGACGTTTTCCATAAAGCTGCGAAACACGATCGGTTTACCTTCTGTTTTCGGATCGAGTTCGTAGTCCTCATCTGTCAGCAATCCGTCCGGAAGAGGTTGCTGATCGATTTCTTTCAGGTAGGTCCATAGCTGCTCGATCTCGCGGTCGGCGTTTTTCCGGTCGGCAAAAACAGGAGGCATCAGTGTTCCGGGTTGAGTGCCTTGCGGGTCGAGCAGCAACTCTTTGAAATAGCCCGGCTGCAAACGATGGACGGTATTGGTCAAATCAATCACGGGAGCTCCGAGTGATTTCTTGCCATTGAGACCGTGGCAGTTGACGCAGCCGAGTCCATTGATGCCGATCAATTCGCGACCAAAATGTGAGCGGTGATGTTTCGCCAAACCGGACGTATCGATCTCAACTGGCTCCGGTAGTTGGTCCGCTGCGCGAAATTTTTCCACCAAAGGCAGGGTATCCTTTTTCCGAAACAGTGGCATCCTCGCCTCCATGTAGGGCCGGGCCTTTCCCTCGTCGCCTTCGCCGAGCAGCACCCGGGAAAACCATTGGTCCGTCAGCTTCCGACCTACATGATCGAGCCTAGGTGGAATATTTCCCCAGCGACCCAGCGACAGGGCGCCGACGTCATTTACCGCAAAGTAAATTTCTCTGGCTGTTTCGGTTCCGCCTTTGCCGTCGCGCTCATGACAGGCGTAGCAATTTAAGGTGGAAAGGGTCCAGTCGATCTCACCGGCTTGATCCGGAACCTGTCTCTGCGGTAATCGTTTCAGGGCTTCTGTGATTGCTTTGATTTGCACTTCGTCCAGACCGTAGTGAGGAACTGCGCCGCCTACAGGCCGCTCGGAAAAGCATCCCTTTCGTTCGGAGAAATCCAGCTGCAGCAATGGCTTGGCACGGGTGGGTTCACTGTCGATATCGTTCATCGAGTGACACGCATGACAGTTCTTTTTTACGAACACCTGACGGCCCAGCTCAACCTTCTCCGAATCGGTTTGGAAAGGTGTTTCAGCGTCGAGAGCGTTGGACAGGTTTTCCGGAAGCTTTAGATCAGGGCCGGCCTTTAGGTAGGCGGCGAGGTCAGCTGCTTCCACTTCGGAAAATTGGTAATCGGGCATACGCCCTGATGGACGATGGCTGATCGGATCGAGCAGGAAGCGGGTCAGGGAATGCAAATCGTAGCGGTCTGCCAGGTTCATCGGCACGCTGGGCAGACCGGTTAATTCCACTTCGATCCCGTCGGGCAAACCTTCCGGGCGATATCCGACTTCGGGCGCATGACACCCGACACAGCCAATGCGGTGATACAGGCGGCGGCCTTTTTCTATGTCGCCAATTGGGTATTCGATTTTCTCTGTTACTTCGAAGGTGGAGAGATAATGCTTCAACGCTTCGACTTCTTCGAGTTTACGATCCGGCCCGGCAAACAGGCTGGGCATCATAGTATCCTGTTTTACGAAACGCGGATTGCGAATCATCAACTCAAGATCGACGTGACTTAATCTCGATGCTGTGCCCTCGAGGTTGGTAGCGGTGACTCCAATTAATTGATTGGCCAGTGACTCCGGCGGTGCATGGCAGGCGACGCAGTTGAGTTCGTTGAGCAAAAGAAACCCGCCCTCGGCCAGGTGGTCCGCATTGTCGACACTGCTGTGGAACCGTTCAAAACCGACGACGAAGGGGTAGTTCACCGGTTTCGCATGCGCAGGGTGAGCTTCCATGTCACGACCGAAGCCGAGGCATAGGATCGCGACGATTCCGAAGCAGAATTTCACGAATAGCTGGACACTATCACCCATTCTATTTTCTTGCTCGTTTCGGAGCGTCTTTTGTTCCTTCTGGAGCGATTACCAAGTCGACTTCGGGTCTGTGTTCTGAAATCACCTTTTTCCAAAGTTTCGGATCCGCTCCGCTTCGGCGGTTGTCGATCAACAGGGCTTCCAGGGTTTCAATTTTCGCCAGAGCTGCCATGTGTTCTTCGGTGAAGGCGCTGGCGTTTTCCAGTTCGATGACTTTTAGCGGAAGTTTGGTGAGGGCTTGCAAACCTTCCGGTGAGATGCCCGGTTCGTAGCCTCGCGGAGGTTTTACATCGATTTTGATTTCTTCCAGTTTTGGAAAGTTGGCTGCCAGGTGAGCAAAGTGCTGATCATTCGAGAGCGTCGGCGAATGATATAGATTGGCGTAGGTGAGGTTGGGTAGATCTTTGAGCGCCAATACAGCGTCCCGCATCTGCTCTGGTGTTTCTTTGTTTAAGTCGCGCAAACCCATGCAGCCGCCAATGGTCAGTCGTTCGATGGGGAGACCAGCAAAGTCGTCGAGCTTGCTGAACTCGTGGCCGTGCCAGATTGTCAGACTTATCAGTTTGGGCAGTTTCTTGAGAAAAGCCCACTCACCATCTCCCGCGACCGGTTGGTTGATTGCGATCTTTTCGACGGAGTTGATTTCTCCGATGGATTGAAGCATTTCCAAAGGAATTTCTTTTCCCTGATAAATTGTGATTTCGGTGATCTGACCCTCACCGTTTCGTTTGAATTTCGCTCCGGCGTTTTCCATAGCCGAAGCGGGGTCTTTGGCAAAGATAGAAGTCGCAACAAGCGAAAGGGAAAGCAGAAGAGGAAGGAAACGCATAGACATCGTTACTGTGAATCAAATTTGGTGAGAAGGGAAAAAACTTAGCTGCCGGATTTCTCTTCAATCATTTCCCGCCAATGGTTTTCGTATTTTTGCGTGATGACTTCAAGGCGGTATTCCTGTTCGATTCGATTGCGAGCTTGCCTGCCCTTTTCCGCCAGGCCTTCTTTTCCGAGTTGAATCATTTTCGCAAAGCCTTTGGCCAAAGCCTCCGAATCTTTTGGGGGAACGACTTCTCCGGTATCCGCAACGATGATAGACGAGTCGCCAACATCGGTGACCACACACGGCACGCCGGTTGCCATCGCTTCACCTGCTACCAGGGGAAAGGCCTCTCCTTCTGATGAGATGGCAAGAATATCAAAAGCGTTCATCAAAAGAGGAATGTCGGTTCGCAGTCCCAGTGGATGGAGGTGCTCCCGGATTCCAGCGTCGTCCACCCAGGCTGCCAACTCGGTATTGTCCCAATCGCAACCCAGGCCACAAAGCACGAAGTGAACCTCCTCCTCGCAAAGGTCAGACAATAGACCTGCCGCCTTCACAAAGTTCTCATGGTCTTTTGCGGGATCAAATCGGGCCACCATTCCGATTACGTAGGCCTCCGGCGGAATGTCCATTTCCTTCCGCAGTCGAATTCCAGCTTCCTGATTCGGTGTGAAAAGGCTCATGTCGGTGCCGTTGGGAATGACGACCATTTTGGATTCGTCATAGCCGATGGCAGCGTGAACCTCTTTCGATGCTTCGGAACAGCAGTGAATTCGATCCGGTATTGTCTTTGAGAGCCTGGCGCTCCATTGAGAAATCCAAATGGTTGAGCGACGATGAACCCCGGGAACCAGAACTGTATTGTGAATGCCCCAGCTCAGCGGATAACTCCCGGCCATTCGGGTTCCGATCCCGCCGATTAGATCACCGTGGTACATCCAGGTCTGCACGGCATCGGGATTTGATGCGGCGACCCATTTCTTCAACCGGAACAGAAGAAAAGGATTCGCCAGATTGCTGTTCAAGTCGAGAGCACGGACGTTGATTCCCAGCTCTTCAAGTTGGGTACCGATCTCGGCCTTTTGGCCAATTGAAATGACTTCGTGTTCATAGTTGTCCGACAGTGCCAGAGAGCAGCGAATTAGACGCAAGAGCATAACCTCGGCTCCACCAGTGGTGAGGCTGGTTGCGATATGAAGAATTCGAATCTTGGAGGACACCCAATTAGTTAATCTTTCCTAACTAAATAATCAACCCTCCAACATCACGGTAGCAATTTGGCGGGCGTGATTGACGAGGTGGGTGTCTCCGAGAAAATCAGTGAAGCTCAAGTCCGGTAAACCGCTTTGTTGGGTTCCGAGCACTTCGCCTGGTCCGCGTTGCTTCAAATCCTCTTCTGCGATGCGGAACCCATCCCGGGTTTCTTCCAAAATTTTCAGTCGCTCACGAGCTTCGGCGTTTTCGGGGTCGCACATCAGCACACAGTAGCTCTTGTGTTCGCCCCGCCCGATGCGACCGCGCAGCTGGTGAAGTTGTGCCAGACCAAATCGCTCTGCGTTGTAAATTAGCATAACGTTGGCATTGGGCACATCGACGCCGACCTCGATCACGGTTGTCGAAACCAATACCTGTATTTGACCGGAACGAAAGCCCTCCATGACCGCTTCTTTTTCTTCGCTGCTCATTCTTCCGTGAAGGAGGTCGCAGGAATAGTCCGGGAGTCGTTTTTTCCAGGCTTCGAATTCATCGGTGGCTGCGCCCGCTTTCAACTTTTCCGATTCATCGATCAGCGGATAGACGATATAGAGCTGCCGTCCCTCTTCGAGTTGATCCTTGAGGAACGAAACTGCTTTGTCGGTCTGAGTGGTTAAGCGAATGCCGGTAATGATTTTTCCCCTGCCTGCTGGAAGCTCATCGAGGATGGACACGTCGAGGTCGCCGTAAAAAGAGAGAGTCAACGTCCTCGGGATCGGTGTTGCGGTCATGACCAGGACATCTGGTGAATCGCCCTGATCGATCAGTGACTGCCGTTGCTGAACGCCAAACTTATGCTGTTCATCGATCACGACCAGTCCAAGTTCGTTCTCAAAGCCATCCTTGTTGTGAATGAGCGCGTGCGTGCCGATTGTCAGAGTTCCAAATTCGGAGCCGGAAGAGAAAAGCGGCAGCTCCCCTGTCTCTGAATTTTTTGAACCGGTGCGTAGTTTGACGGATAAACCAAGGGGTTCGAACCACTTTTGAAAACTGAGAAAGTGTTGTTCTGCGAGGATTTGAGTGGGTGCCATCAATGCGGCATCGAAGCCTGCTTCCAGGACCAGCAAAATGGCAGCTGCGGCGACCAGTGTTTTCCCGGCTCCCACATCGCCCTGCAGCAAACGTGACATGGGCTTTTCAGAATCGAGATCAGCGCGGATTTCGCCAATCACCCGTGATTGCGCGCCGGTCGGATCGAAAGGCAGTGCGTCGAGATACTGTTCGAGCAGCGAGCCGGGACCGCAATGAACTCGTCCGCCCTGAGCGAGAAAGTTTCGCTTCTTCTCGAGGAGGATCAGTTGCAACTTGGTGAATTCCTCCAACGCGAGGTAGCGCTCGACCGAGCACTTTTCCTCCATGGTGTCCGGATAGTGTATTTTGCGAATGGCATCTGCGCGTGACGGCTGATTCTCCATCGAACCCGGCGGCAGCCAGTCGGTAATTTCATCGTCGCGTAAGCATTCCAGGACGGAAAAGACCATTCCCCGAAGTGCTTTTTGGCCAACGCCGGAAGCCAGCCCATAGATTGGAACGATTCGACCCATATGGGCATCGAGATAGGATCCGCCGGTTTCCTCATTGATGATCTCGTAGTCGGGATGGTCCATAACCAACCGGCGACCGCTCATCTTTGGTTTGCCGAAAAAAATGACCTCGTGCCCGGACACGATCAACTTGTGCATGAAGGGCATGTTGAACCAGCGGCAGACAATCTTGTTTCCCAGAACACTTTCCTCGGGTGGCTCGACTACGGCTTCAAAGAAACGGCGCCGGTTTTTGCCAAATCGCTGGGAGGCATCGGTCACGATCCCGTGCACTGATACTGCCTCATCTGTCGGCTGATTGGGAAACGGGGGAAACTTGCTGCGATCTTCGTAGCGACGGGGGAAGTGGCTCAACAAGTCATCAACGGTTTCCAGGCCGAGTTTTTGCAGACCCTCCCGAAGCTTTTTGTCGAATCGGAACCCCTCCAGTTCCGTGATGGGAGTGGCCAGATCCATTAAGAAACCAGCTTGAGAAACTTCCGCTTCGCCTTCGGACTTACAACTGCGTAGATGTGACTGCCTTGCGGAATTTCGTCATCGGCGGCTGGAACGGTCGCTCGACCGCCTTCGAGCAGGGCTACCAGAATACAGCCCTCAGGCCATTCGACGTCCTTCACCTTTTGACCAACGATCTTTGCATCATCGGCTACTGCGGTCTCGATAAGGTCAGCGTTTTTCAGTTTCTGCAGAAGATGAAAACGATCAGAGATCAGGAATCGGGACAGGTCCCGGCGCGTGGCGTCTCTCGGGCTGATCGCCGCAAGGATTCCCATTTGATCACCAAAGCCCATCATTGCATCGGCGTAGTCGGCTCGGTGAATGAGAGTGAGGCAGTTTTTTGCACCGAGGCTGTGCGCTTGAAGACAAGTCATCACGTTATCCTCATCAATGTTGGTTACGGCGATAAAGAAGTCGGCGTCTCCGACCTGTTCTTCTTTCAGCTCTTCCAGGGAAGTAGCATCGGCGTTTAGCATGGTGACATTGGTCAGCATATCACTGAGCTGCTCACAAAGATCCGGATCTGACTCGAAGATTCGCACATGGCAGTTCCAACTCTGCAAGCTTTCAGCCAGAGAAAAGCCATATTCCCCGCCTCCAAAGATCACGACGTTGGCTTTTTCTTTGGCGCTCTTGTTTTGTAAACGTTTCGCCAATTCGTCGAGTCGGTTGGGCTCGCCGAACAGGGTAACGATGTCACCGATTTCGATGACATCCGTGGCAGCGGGAATGAAAGATTCACCTTCGCGCAAGATCGACCCGATTCGTACACGATTGGGGAAATCCAGCTCGGCCAGCGGGATGCCAATCATTTTGCTTTGCGGAGAAATCCGAACCTGTTGCAACTCCACATGGCCCTGGGCGATTTCCTCGACCAGAATTGCATCCGGGTTTCGGACATACTTGGCCAACTCGACTGCCGCGAGCCGCTCCGAGGAGAAAAGATAGTCGACGCCAAAATGTTCACCGAGATCGAGCATAAAGCTGTCGCGCTCGATTCCGGGATGGACGCGGCAGACCGTTTTTTTCGCCCCCATGGTTTTAGCCAACGAGGAAGCGACCAGGTTGACATTGTTGTTGGCGGTGAGAGCGAGGAAAAGATCACAGTCACTGACGTTGGCGTCGATCAGGGTGGTTAAGGAAGAGCCGTCGCCGCGGATAATCCGGGCGTCGATCCGTTTTCCCAATTCATCTGCAATCGCGTCGTTGCTCTCGATTACAACGATCGAGTGACTTTCCTCGGCGAGACTCAGAGCGATATGCTTTCCGATCTCGCCGGATCCAACGATAATGATATTCATGCGGCAGGTGTGTGGGTAATTTCACCCAGATCGTGAGGGATTTCAATTCCCGCCTGTCTCGGCTTTTGCCAACCGCTCCTCCATTTCATCAAAGGTCTTTCGAGGTTTGGCATACGAGGGATACTTCGAAGGATCGGCGTCTTTGGGCAAATATCGGAAGTGCTTGTACATCCAAAGCCACGGAGCCGGATTCTCCCGAATGTGTGGTTCAAACGCATCCCAGCATGCCTGAGCAATGGTTTGCGGTGTGTCGTCTTCGGAAAACTCAAACGCCTTCAAGGCAACGAAAATGTATCGGCCGTCTGGTTGAGGTTTGCATATTCCGGCGATCATCGGTAGGCCGGTTCGTCTCATCAGGTCTGCGTGGATTGCCGTGACAGAGACTTTTCTGCCGAAACACTCGATCACTGTTGCAGCCTTGGATGGTCGGATCGTGAGGTCGGATAAAAATGCAGCAAAGCCACCGCGCTTCAGGTTTTTCAGAAGACGCAATAGTGCTCCGCGTTGAGAGATTACCGTATGGCCCGACATCTCGCGGTTTTTCCGGTAAATTGGGGTGAGCTTCTTGTTGTTGAAATCGCGGGCAACGATCGTGAATTTCAATCCGAGGAAACCCGTGGTCATCGCGATCCACTCGAAATTGGAATAGTGAGGGGTGACGAAGATCCCTCCAGTCTTCTTGATCGCTTCGAAGGCTTCTTCGTCCTCAATCTCCAGAGTGCAGATGTCGGTGTAGTTGTCCTTATTTAAACGGGGGCTCCAGAATTGGTCCATCACCACTTTGGCGAAGCTGCGATACGAATCCTTCGCAATCACTTTGATTTCGCGGTCGGACTTCTCGTCGCCGAAAATACAGGTGAGATTTTCAATCGCAGTTTGGCGGCCGCGTTTATCGCAATAGTAAGCCAGTGAACCGACTGCGCCGCCAATCGCCTGCATCATGCCCCGCGGCCAGAAGGGAATCACCACAGACATCCACTTCACCACGAGCCATTCCAGTTGATAGCGAACTTTTTTGCCGAAAGACATAGAACCAACAGGGTTGGGTCCCGGACCTAACAGGGTTAGCTCAACGACCAAACAGGGTTAGGTCAGGACAGACGGGGA
>JAHDCN010000533.1 GCA_020629815.1 Verrucomicrobiota bacterium | reverse complement strand
AGATTCAGCACTACAACGAAACATCCGACTACATGTGGTATGTGATTCAGCGGCGTGTGCTCAGTTATCTGCTGGCGCAGAAGGAAGTCGATCCGAATCGCATCGGCGCCAAGGGCTACTCCTACGGCGGCACCATCATGTGGAATCTCGGCATGGATCCCCGTGTGAAAGCCATCGTTGCCTATTTCGGTATCGGCTGGAATGAATACTACCGCAGTCGTCAGGTATGGATGTTCAACAAGCCCTACACCGAGCCGAAGCCAACCTCCGGCGAAGCGCTCTATCTTTCCAGCATGGCACCTCAGGCGCACGCTCCCTTCGTCACGGCAGCGACCCTTTGGCTGAATGGCTCCAACGATCACCATGGTGGCCACGAGCGCAGCGGCCAGACCTTTGCCCGTTTTCAGAAACAGGTTCCCTGGGATTTCGCCGTCCAGGCCAGAGGCCATCACAATACCGAAAAGCTGGGCGACGACTGCAAAATCTGGCTCGAGAAGCATGTGCTGGGCAAAGATCACTTCTGGCCCGCTCGACCAAAGTCCCTGACAAAACTCGATAGCGACGGCGTACCTCTGCACCTGGTCACTCCCGCCAGCCCTGAGAAAGTGACCGACCTGCAGATTCACTATTGCCTGAAAAGCGCCAACAACATTGAGCGTGCCTGGCGCGACGCCGAAACCACTCGTGAGGGCAACACCTGGACCGCGAAAATGCCGGTGATGAACGTTGATGACTACCTGTTCGCCTACGCCACGATTCGTTATCAGAATGACTGTGTAGTCTCCTCCGATTTCATCGCCACCGTCCCATCGAAACTCGGCGATGCCGTAGCCACTGACAAACCGTCCAACAATTTATCCGAGGCCACCGGCGCCTGGAAAGATGTCGCACCAGTCGAAGGCGTTGGCGGCGTCGAGGGCTTCCGGATTTTTCGAAACCGCGGAACCTCCAACAATCAGTTCAGCGATCCCAAGTGGAAAGCCCCGCAGGGCGCTCAATTGGCGTTTCAATTTTACTGCACCCAGCCACAAACCATTCTGCTCACAGCGGACGACCGTTTTGTGAAAACAATCGAGATCACCGCATCCGACGATCAGTGGCAACCTGTCGTCCTACCGGCAAGCGAACTGAAAAGCAAACACAACGCCAGCGAGGCCATGCCGCACTGGGGGAACACGAAAAAAATCAGTCTCGCACCCGCGCCCGGCTCGGACATTACCAAGATCATTTTTACCGGATTCAAATGGGTCCTCCCACCCGCGAAGAAGCCCGAACTGGACGAAAACGGCAAAGCGTATCTGACTCCGGACACCGCTACTCAGGTCGAGAGCTTTTGGCGCGTCATGACCGATCAGGCAGTCAGCGGCTCGCCCCTCCTGATCGGCGGCAAGAAATTCGCCCGCGGGCTCGGCGTTCATGCTGAGTCGAAAATCACTTTTCCTCTCGACGGAAAGTTCAGCACTTTTCACGCCACCCCCGGCCCGGACGATGCCCACGGCGGCATGATTGAAATGAAAGTTCTGCTGGATGGCAAGGAAGTCTACTCCAGCGGAAAAATCAGGAAAGCCGGCTTCGAGGCAAAACCCATCGCGATCTCCGTGAAGGGCGGAAACGAACTGACACTCGTCGTTACCGACGGCGGCGACGGTAAAGGCGGCGACCACGCCAACTGGGCGGACGCACACCTCACTGCGGAATAAGATTTCTTTCCCCCCGACGCAATCTATTCCGACCACTCGGTCAAAACCTTGCGCTCGGTGACCGGCCACCAATCGGCGATTTCCTTCGCCAGGCGCGACACCACTTCGGGATTCTCCGACGCGAGGTTTTTGTTCTCGTGTGGATCTTCCAGCAAGTTGTATAGCTGTGGGCGTTTCTCCGTCCGAGGGTGACTCGATGCATAACGGCCGACTTCACCATCGTAGGTCAGCAGAAGCTTCCACTGATCCTGCACCACCC
>JAHDCN010000057.1 GCA_020629815.1 Verrucomicrobiota bacterium | reverse complement strand
TTTGCCCAAACCCGGACCTCCGATGATCCATTGCCACCGAGAACGCCGCGGTTCTGGATCAGAGCGACCTTCAAGCCCATCCGCGCAGCGCTGATTGCTCCGCAGCTTCCGGCATATCCACCACCGATAAAAACGATATCAAAATCACCGGCACTTTCCGGCTTATCACTTTGGCCGAGTAGTTCCTGCCGCCACTTCGGGAAGGCTTTGCCGGAGTTTTCCTCAGGGGTAAAATCAGCGTCTGTCGTAAACAGAATTGCATCACAGCGCCCGCCGAAGCCAGTGAGATCTTTCAGTGCAATATCAACCTCTCCTGCCTCGATCTTGACCGTTCCAGCCGGTTGCCAGTGCCACACCTTGCCGACTGTTCCAAACGCCTTTTCCTTCTGACCTAACCCTGTTGGGTCAGTGACTGTACCCTGTTTGGTCCCCGGGGTAAGAGGGTTACCTCCCACCAAAACTTGAAATCGGCCGGGAGTTCCTTCCGCATCCCAGCGAGCTACCCAATCCTTTGTCCGCACCCAGGCCCGATACTCACCGGCTTTCGAGAATTTTACCTTGGTTTTTGCATCCGCAACTGGAACACCAAGACCGTGCGCCAGCAGGTAGGGAGATTCCATGATCTCGATAAACTGGGTATCCAGCTTCCAGCCTCCATGATCTTCAAAAGACTCCGCTTCGACCAGAACAGTATCGGCAAAAAGCGGCGAACTCAGCAGGCAGGCAACAGCCCCAATAGCAGTAATTCTCATCGGAACCAAGGTGCGATTCCGTCAAGAAATGGTCAAGATTGAACTGCCGCTGGATCGTGGCGAGATTTTTCGTTAAATCGCAGAATCAGCCAAACAGAGCTGTGATCGGTTTACCTTTGTCGGCTACCGTGAAAGGTCTCATACTCGGTGAGAAAACCACCTGATCCAGAGGCAGCCCCAATGCATATCCAATCGTGGCGTTGAAATCCGGAATTCGAACTTCGTTTTCCAAAACGCGAGAGCCGCGCTCGTCAGTCTTTCCGTAGGTTTGTCCTCCGGAAATTCCACCACCTGCCAGAACCGTGCTGAATGCCTGAGGGTGGTGATCCCTGCCCTCGTTTGCATTGATCTCCGGAGTCCGTCCAAATTCTGTAGCCAAGACCACGAGGGTGTCATGCAGCATACCTCGACGCTCCAAATCAATCAGCAGTGTGCTCAAGGCATTATCCAAAGCTGACGCCTTGTCGGGAACATTCACGAAGTTGGAATTGTGTGTATCCCAGCCACCCATGGAAACTTCGACGAACTGCACACCGTGTTCCAGGAGTCTTCGCGCCAGCAGAACACCCTGCCCAAATGGATTTCGCCCATAGCGCGATTTCATCGATTCCGATTCACCCTGCAAATCGAAAGCCTTCAAGTCAGCACTCTCCATCAGGCGGACGGCGTCGGAATACATATCGGTGTAAGCGCGCACGTTCTTCTGATCGTATTTTTCGACAAAAGGCTGATCCAGCTTCTTCGCCAGATCGAGGTGAAACGCAAACTGCTCTTTGGAAAAATCAGACGAACGCTTGCTGTGCCGGAGACCGCCGGCAGGATCAGTAATTGCCAGGGGCGCCAGGCTGCTTTCCATGAAGCCTGAACCCGGATGGTTGGAATCATTGCCAATCATCACATTGGCCGGCAAAGTCGGATTATCCTTCCCCATCAGCTTGAGCATCCACGCGCCCATCGCCGGATGACGAATTGAGCTGCGCATCTCGTAGCTGGTGTGCATGAAATAGTTGCCCTGCTTGTGAGCTCCCTGAGTCGAATTCATCGAATTGATGATCGCCAGCTTGTCCGCCTGCTTCGACAACTGGGGCAAATACTCAGAGAGAATCACCCCGTCCACATTGGTCCGTTTTTGTTTCGTCGGTCCCATCGCTTCCCCTCCCGGCTTGGGATCAAAGGTATCGAGATGCGACATGCCGCCGCTCATGTAGAGATAAATCACCCGCTTGGCAGTCGGGATTCCTCTGGCCGTGGAAGCACCGGCGCCCGCAGCATTTGCCACACCCGCAGGCAGTCCTCTCAGTGCGCTTACCCCAAGAAATGTTTTGGCTGCGCGCTGAACGAAATGACGTCGCGAAAGATCCTGAATACTCATAGCAAAATAGGGAAATATGATTACTGGATGAAAAGAAACTGACGGGTATTGAGCAGAGTCCAAACTATGCCGTTCAACGAACCTGCTTCGGGGTTCTGCTGAAACGCCTTACTAAACAATTGCCGTTCCTCCGGCTCCGGCTCACGACTCAGCATGGTGAGGAAAACGGTGTCTAGTCGATCTCGGAATGTCTCCCCTTTCAAATCCCGAAACAAAACAGAATACCGGTTTGTGACCGCTTTCCTGACCGGGCTGTTTAACAAATGCAACGCCTGGGTGATGGATGCCTGATCGCTACCGTTCTCAACCAGCTCTCGATCGCTTTGACCAAATGCTCGCAGGAAGTGATTGCCGGGCGCTGGAGAATCAATATCCGATGCTCTCTTGAACCCATTGCGAATCTTTTGATAATCACGGAACGTCTCTTTGTTTTTTCCCGTCGCCTTCCAGGCTTCCCTCTCTTTCTCTTTTCGGGCATCATCAGTTACCTCAAATCGCCGGACCTTGTCTTCCATCATTGCCGTCGCTAACTCATTGATCAGTCCGCGATCTGCAGAAGCCATCTCGGCAAAGCCTTCGCCAATCGGGCGCTCATCCTCTGTGATTTCAACTGCGATCCTGTTGAGGAAATCCCGGGATTCATCGACGGACTTCGCCACCTTGCCCTCGGGCAATTCATTCATCGCAACTAGACTGACCTTTTGCTGCAATCCTTTGCGATAGACTTTGTCTTCAACAATGGAAGCAAGTCGACGCCGAATCTGCTGCACCTCGTCGACAGCAGCATCGATCTCTTTTTCATCCTCCGCCTCCCGGGCAGAAGCTAACCGACTCTGCGCTTTTTCGATTTCAATACTCAAAGCTCGCTGTGCCTTCGCCACTTCCAGACTGTTTTTCAGAAACTGGCCGGTGGGCTGGTCATACACAGCTTCCGCCAACAGCTCTACTTTTAAGATTGCAGTTTCCTGAGCTAACTGACGCCGACGATCAGGACGATCCACACCAGGCCGAACCATGGAAACAACGGAATCCCAGATCTGCTCGGCACTCATGCGGCGAAGAACCGGTCCGGGAAAATGATACGGAATCCCCGGAGTCAGTTCCTCCGTCACCACCTCCCGCTGATACGCGCGGGTGTTGAAAATCATTTCCTGAAACCGACGCAGATCGAAGTCGAAATCCTGCATCTTCTTCTCGAGGAAAACCATCAGCTCTTCATTCGAAGCCTTGGTGTGACTGCGAATATCATCCACCGGCTCAATCAGTCCCACGCCAAAGGCGCGCCGCCACATGCGATTTGCAATCACGCGGGTAAACCTCGGGTTCTCGCGGGAAGTCAGCCATTCCGAAAAGGCTTCGACCGGAGGAGCGGAACCGCTGAGAGGAGCTTCCGGCCCCATAATCGAGGCCGGCTGCACGACACTTTTCGGCTTCGCATCATCATACTGATAATCGTGCGGAAGTTTGAGATCGCGGTCCTTTGTATCGACGGAGTTAAACCGCAGCGGCTTCAGGATTTCGGTCATCGCACTTTTTACCGACTCCGCTCGCGGGCGCTTGTATTTTTTCTCCCGCATGAAGTCGAACACCGCCTGCTGATTCTCCGATCGGTTCGTGGTCACCATCCCGTAGGTGAAAGCAGCCAAATGGTAGTAGTCCATCTGAGTCCATTCATCGAAGGGATGATTATGACACTGCGCACACACAATCTGGGTTCCGAGAAAAACCTGAGTAGTGATCGCCAAATTATCCAAAGGCATTCCGTAGTCGCGGATGTAATACCCCACCGCTCCATTCTCCCAGCTTTTTCCCGAAGCACTGACGAGCTGTTTCACCATCTTGTCGTAGGGCATGTTCTTGCGAATGGCATCTTTGATCCAGAGCTCATAGGCATATCCGGTCTCGCGACTTTGGCTGTTACCATTGATATCGGTTTTTGCCCGCAGCACATCTGCCCAGTAGTTATAGTTGTGGGAAACGTAGCCTTGTGATCCGAGCAATTTACCAATAAGGGCTGAGCGTTTCCCTTCTGCATCGGAATTGAGGAACTCCAACGTTTCGCGTTTCGTCGGAATTCGCCCGATAGTGTCCAGATAGACTCGACGGACAAAAATCTCATCGGAGGCAATTGGGTTTGGCTTCATCTCTTCCGCCTTGAGCTGCTTGCCGATCAACTGATCGATCTTGCGGCTGGCCGCCTGATCCGGTGCAGCCAGAGAAGGCACCTCTTTTTCCGCCAATGCAGGACTTGCAAAAGCGAGGCATAAAACAACGAGAAGAGTTTTGTTCATATCAGTCCAATCGGGTAAACCCCGAAGGTTAAAAATCCTCTCCAAAATACCTCTGTTGGGCCGGATTTCTACAACCGGATTGCGGCAAAAATTACTCCTGCGTGAGAAACGAAAGGATTCTTTTTTCCTGATAGGAATAGAAAGGATTCCACCGAAGTCGGAGCATATCATTGCCAGTCATCCGGAGAACGCCCCGCTCTCCGCGCCATGCCAGATTGCCCAGAGAAACCGCCTCCGGCTGATCGGGGTTGCCGGTTCCATACACCGGGTCATCAGCAGCAAAGGGCAGCGCAACGTGGGTTAGCGAATAGGTTTGAGCAGGCCACTGCAATCCAGTCGCCTGAGTAGCTGGCTTGGCAGCTCCGACTGGCCAGGTTCGCTCGACGACTTCACCGTCGGGCGAATTTTCATCTGTCAGGACCGTAAAAACAAATTTCCGCCGGGAATCTTCGAGCACCTCCGGCAGTTTCTGCTCGGGATCGTGGGAAAGCAGGAATTCAATCTTTGCCGACCGGTTCAATCCGAACATCACCAGCTCATGACGATTCTCGGGAAGCTGGAAAAACAGATCATTCACCAGAGCCGGAGTCGAAACCGTGGCATCCACTACCGATTGAAACGCCAGTATCGGAGGAAAAGAATCCAGTTTTCCCGAAGCGGAGAGACGCGCCAGCTTGTCACGATTCACCTTCGTCAGACGATGGGCCAGATCGCCGGCATTCACCGGAAACGAACTGTATTTAAAAGGGTCGTATTCCGGACTCACAGATTCCCACTGCAGCTTTTGCAG
Source organism: Verrucomicrobiota bacterium (assembly GCA_020629815.1). Classification (GTDB taxonomy): domain Bacteria; phylum Verrucomicrobiota; class Verrucomicrobiia; order Verrucomicrobiales; family DEV007; genus Arctic95D-9. The sequence continues at coordinate 7,262 of JAHDCN010000057.1, read as the reverse complement.
CCCCAGCAATCTACCGATTCGCTTTTGCCAAATGGCGAGGCCTGCCATCGGAGTGATTCCGATTTCCGGAGAAATCAGCACGATCTTTTTCACACGCGGCAACTCTTTTCGCTCCAGCGACTCGACTCCGTAGTGAACTGCCAGCGCCCCGCCATTGGAATACCCAACCACCGAAACCGGAGCCGTTCCCACCTTTTCCTGCAAATGCAGCATGGCCAACTCCACTGCGGCAGCCATATCCTGCCACCTCACACGAGTCAGTCCAGAAGGCGCCGTTCCGTGCCCCGGAATGCGCAGCCCGACGACATAATAGCCCTGACCTTGCAACGTCTCGCCCAACTTGCGCAAGCTGTAGGGGGAATCAGAAAGCCCATGCAGCAACAGGATTCCTCCGGCGCTTCCCTCCCCTGTCGGCTTGGCAGGTTTCAGTTCAAAACTTCGATTCCAGTTCCGCTTGCCTCGCTCCGGATCTGAAATACTGCCCGCATGGAAACGATTGAAAGAATGCTGATCCACTTCATCCACGTGGGCTTTTACTTTTTCATCCAGCTCCTGAAATAAACGCTCCTCGAGTTGCAAATATTCACTAAAGTCTTTCAGCTTTTTCCGGCTGGAAAACTCCTCTTCCAGTCTCGCCGTGTGCCAGACTTTCAGATCAGGCTTTTGCGAAAGGATATAGATTCCAGCACCAAGAAGGATGGATAGGGCAATGATCACACCCAGCCCCAGCCACTTCACCAGGGCCAGGACCCATCGCTTTCCCTGTTTCCACGATTCCTTCATTAACTAAATATCCTACATCTTACTCTCAAGGGAAACGCAGGATTTGTCAGAACTGCCGAATATGGTGATTGACATTGCCCCTTCTTATCAGAAACCTACCAACCCAAATGCCATCTCAAACCATACTCGATCCCGCGACCATCAACACCGACGACGAAGCGGTCACGAAAGAAGCGATTCTCGAACTCAACGCCCAGCGTGATGAGTTTGAGCAAATCGACAAACTGATCACTCTCGATGTCGATGAGGGCCTGGCCGTAGGAATCAAATCACAGACGCCTGACGAATTCTGGACGCGCGGTCACATTCCCGGTCGCCCGCTCATGCCCGGAGTTTTGATGATTGAAATGGCAGCCCAAATCAGCTCGCTGATTTACCATCTGAAGTTTGAGACCAACGGGGAAAAGTTCTTCGGCTTCGGCGGCGTCAACGCCGTAAAATTTCGTGGCACCGTGGTGCCGGGCGACGACCTGATCATGGTCGTGAAAGCGAAAAAGCTGAAATCCCGCATCGCCATCTTTGAAGCACAAGGCTTCGTGAAAGACAAAATGGTCTTCGAAGGCGAAGTTACCGGGATCGTAGTGTAGCGGGCCTAACCAAGGTCCACTGCTACCGCTTCGCTCACCGAGCGGGCTTTTGCCCGTGCGTTTTCCACGTCCTCGCCTCTCGCGATAGCAACTCCCATTCGGCGTCGGCCTTTCACCTCGGGTTTGCCAAACAGCCGCAGCTGCGTGTCCGGCTGATTCATCGCATCGGCCAAATTGCCGAAATTCACATTCCGCGACTCTCCTTCCACGAGAATCACAGCAGAGGCAGACGGGCCATACAGTTCGATTCCGGGAATCGGCAGTCCCAGAATCGCCCGCGCATGCAGGGCAAACTGCGACTGATCCTGCGAGATCATCGTCACCATTCCGGTATCGTGTGGGCGCGGCGACACTTCGCTGAAAATCACCTCGTCCCCTTTGATGAACAGCTCGACGCCAAAGATTCCCCGGCCTCCCAGATTCTCCGTGATCGCCCGGGCATACTCTTGCGCTTCCGCGCGCGCCTTTTCACTCATTGGCTGCGGCTGCCAGCTTTCTCGATAATCTCCATCGACCTGAATGTGGCCGATTGGTTCACAAAACGCAGTCCCACCGACATGGCGCACCGTGAGCTGAGTAATCTCGTAGTCAAAATCCACGAATCCTTCGACGATCACTTTGCCCTTTCCAGCTCGGCCGCCTTCCTGCGCATAGTCCCAGGCTTTCTGAATATCAGCTTCGGTCTTGATGGTGCTCTGACCTTTACCGGAAGAACTCATGATCGGTTTGATCACACAGGGCAGACCGATTTCTTTCACTGCCTCGTGATATTCCTCTTCCGTTTCCGCAAAACGGTACGGTGAAGTTCGCAGTCCCAGATCCTCTGCCGCCAAACGCCGTATGCCTTCGCGGTTCATGGTCAGCTGGGTGGCCCGCGCAGTGGGAACCACCTCGATCACTCCGGCGCTTTCCAGCTCAGCCAATGTGTCGGTCGCGATAGCTTCCACCTCCGGCACCACGAGGTGAGGCTTCTCCGTTTCAATCACCTGCTTCAACGCTTCGCCATCGAGCATGGACACCACGTGCGAACGGTCCGCCACCTGCATTGCCGGAGCATTCTCATACGCGTCCACTGCGATCACTTCCACGCCATAACGCTGAAGTTCGATGACGACTTCTTTGCCGAGTTCTCCTGATCCGCAGAGCATAACGCGGACCGCATTGCTGGTGAAAGGTGTTCCGATGCTTGCCATAACTGTAATCCTGCCAGACCTTAGAAAGGAATCTCTTCTTGGCCAAAGAAATTTCCCACTTCAGCTGAATGTCCACTCTTTCGCAATTCCTCATTCTAATGCGTGCGCACTTCCGCATGCTGCGGGTGCGAACGATGCTCACCGCCACGACTTCGCGGATCATGACCGCCGCGATTGTTTCCTTTCTGCTGGCCTATTCGGTGACCGCCTATTTTTTGTTTCTTCACGGCCTCAACTATGTGAAAAAACTGCCCGCAGCGGGAGCTTTGCTCAGTGACCGGATCATCTACCTGATGTTTTTCTGCTTTCTGCTGATGCTGATATTTTCGGTCGCGGTCACCGCTTACATCGCCTTGTATCGAAACCGCGATACCAAGTGGCTGCTGACCCTTCCCGTATCCCACAAAGCTATTTTTCTCTGGAAAGCCTTCGAGTCGTCCCTGTATTCCAGCTGGGGTATGCTGGTGATTCTGGCCCCGCTTTTGTTGGCCTTCGCCAATGTTCGCGAAGTCTCTCTGCTGTTTTTCCTGAAAACACTGGGCCTGTTGATTCCCTTTCTACTGGTCGCCAGCATAGTCGGTGCGCTGGTGCTGATCACCGCCGTTCGCTGGTTCAACCGAAAACAAATCGCCATCGGTGCGGTGCTGATCGCCATCGTCGTGATTAGTAGCGCCGTGTTGTCCGGACTCGAAGGGGAAAAGATTGCCAACGAAACGATGGGGCTCAGCTCCGGTCTTACCTTCCAGCGCGTTCTGCATCACACCAATATTTCAGTGAATCGCGCGCTGCCAAGCACCTGGATGGCTACGTCGCTGATCGATTGGAGCCGACCGTATCAAAACTTCAACGGACTACTTTATCCCGCCCTGTTGATCAGCAATCTCCTGTTCGGTCTGCTACTGCTCGGCTTTGCCGGTCAAAAGTGGTTCTATCGATCGTGGAATTACTCGCTACAACAATCCGCCCAATCAGTTTTCGTTCGCAATAGCAAATCCCACTCGGATGAAGAAAGCCTGCAGCGCAATTTTCCGAAACCATCATTCATGCGGCACATCACCGGGCGACCACTCGCTGCGCTCGCGCGAAAGGACTTCCTCACGTTTTTTCGGGAACCAGCTCAGTGGGTGCAATTTGCCGTGATCTTCGGCCTGCTGGCCATCTACTGTGGCGGGCTTCGGCAGATCAATGGCGAGATCGCCCAGCCCCGCGATCAATATCTCGTCGCCTTTCTCAATCTCGGCGTCTGCGCTCTTGCCCTCTCGACCCTGACCACCCGCTTCGTATTTCCTCAGTTCAGCCTCGAAGGCCGCAGACTTTGGATTCTGGCCATGTCACCGATGAAGCTGCCCGGCATCGTGATTCAGAAATTTTTGACCGGCTCTTTCTACTCCGGATTACTGGTGGTCATGATCCTCCTGCTCTCCGGATACAACCTGCGCCTCCCCTGGCAGGATACCGTATTCTTCGCAGTCGCCATCGCTTTGCTCGCCCTCGGGCTCAATGCACTGGCTGTCGGCTACGGCGTCATGTTTCCCAATCTCGAAGAATCCAATGCCGCAAAAATCGTCAACGGCTCCGGCGGCACGCTCTGCCTGGTCAGCAGCTTTATCTTCGTGGTCACCTTTATCCTGATTCTCGCGTGGTCGAGAATCGATGTGTTTCGGCAAAATGAATTCAGCTCTGACTGGATTCGCGACCCGGGAGCACTGGCGCCCATCTCCATGAACCTGGCGATCACTGCAATGGTCACGACACTGCCGCTAATTTTTTCACAAAAAAGACTAAAAAGACTGGAAATTATAAAGAATGTGTAATATTTAGTATAAGTTAACTAAATTTTGCAATTCCATGTCTGCTGCAGCTGAAATCCAACCCATGTTTTTTGACGACGACGGAGGTCGCGATATTGATATCCAATTCGACCAAAATCAGTTCGAAGCTGTCACCCCCTACTCAGAGGATCTCAACGATGAGTATGAAAAAGCGCAGGAGCAGCTGCGCAAGCTTCGAGAGCAGGAAGAGCAGATCCGGCAGCAAGCCGAAGAGCTAGAAGAGTTGTCACGACAGGAAGACGAATTTCACGCCGGATGCGAAGACGTGACCCGCAAGCTGGAACTTTACGTGGCCCTGCTCGATCGCGAGGCAAATGAAGCACAGAAGCTGGCCGAAGAGTGCGCTCAGGTTCACGAAAAATTCGAAAGCCACCTGGCAAACCTGAACATGCTGCGCCCGGAAACATGGAACCGCGCCGACCGCAAGAGCGAGCTCGCCCGCGCCCTGAACCAGGTAGATTCCGCCGAGGGTGCGATTGATCGTCATCACGATCTGCTTGAGACCGTCGGTGCGACAAAGCGCTCCGGCGTTGGAAAGATTTTTGGTGGAGGCGCTCCGAAAGTAGCGCCTGCATCGACAGGTTTTAGCGGTAACGGCAGCTTCGGTTACTGGATGAAGAGCGGCTTAGCGTTCTCACTTCCTTTGATCCTGATCGCCGGTATTGCCTACGCCCTGTTCACCATTTTGTGACCCCCGGGTTTCCCCCCGGAGAGGAAAGCTATCCCAAAAAGATGGCTTTCCTCTCTCCTCTTCCCCCCGCCCCACCACTTAACACTGTCTTCTGCGCGAGCCGGTCATTCGGCAAAGGAGGAACCCTTTGAATCTCGCAGCCTGCCCCGGGATGCCGTTGGAAACATTCAACTGCCTCCTACCCTATACCCTGCCAGATGAGTTTATTGAGCAACAAGCCCCGCAATCGCAAACGCCACAGCCGGAAGAGCACCAAAGTCAGTCAGCGCAAAGCCTGGATCCATAAAGAGAACGCTGACAAAAAGAAGCTTCGCTCCGTAAAAGAGGATCACTTCAAGCTCAATGCCCAGATCGGGGCAATCGAAACATTTCTCGCCGGCCGGGCCATGCAAGTGGAGCGTCGTATGTCGATGCACCGAAACAATATTCTGCCACCACCGGAGACCTCATCACGCGCCGCCGCACGCCAAAAAATGAGCCGCGCAGAGCGCCGCCGCTATCTCGAGGAACGTGAGCGCGGCGGAATGCGGTTTTTCTTTCTGTTTATCCTGGTCTGCGCAGTCGCCTGGTGGCTGTTGACCAAGGCGTAAGCAATACGCGGATCAAGAAAGGGCAAATTCGTGTCAATTCGTGGAAATTCGCGGGGCGTAGCCATTCGTGTTAAATACTCGCCAGTAACTCTTCAAAGCAGATCCCACTATCCAGAGGCCCAACGGGCCGGATTCAACCTAGCCCGGGGCAACGCCCCGGGTTTGATGGCAACAAAACCCAGAGAGCACTGAAAGTGCGACTTCAAACCGGTTGATACAGAAGTTGAAGCCGCCGGAAAGAAGACAGCTTATTTCAAAGCCGCCTCAATTGCTTCGACCATTTCCGGATCATCCGGCTGGGTGCTGGTGTTGAAGCGCCGCAGCACTTTGCCGTCTTTACCAATCAGAAACTTCTCGAAGTTCCAGCCGATATCGCCCTGTTTATCCGGATTCGCAGCAGTAGTCAGCATTTGAAACAAAGGCACCTTGTCTTCCCCCTTCACCGATACCTTGGCAAACATAGGAAAAGTGACACTGTAGTTCGACTCGCAGAAATCCTGAATCTCCGCGTCCGTTCCGGGCTCCTGGCCACCGAAGTTGTTGGCGGGAAAACCCATCACTACCAAACCGTCGTCCCCATACTTCTGGTTCAGAGACTGAAGAGGCCCATACTGCGAAGTCGCACCACACTGAGAAGCGACATTCACAATGAGCAGGACTTTCCCCTCGTAGTCGGAGAGATTAATTTCCTTCCCGGTGATGCTTTTCACCGAAAAATCGTGAACCGAATCTTTCTTCTTATCGCCGTAGGCGACGAAAGTGCTGACAAGAGCGAGGAGGCAAAAGGTTGCAATCTTTTTCATAGTAACTAGCTGGAAGGTTTACGCTATCCAGTTCTCAAACGGATTCGTCTGCGGAAAGTTAGATCATTTCAACTCTGAGAACGGTAACATAGCGGAGTCAGATCGGCCCAAATGCAGAAAAATTCGCGTCAATTTGCGGACATTCGCGGGCCGGCGAAACCCATTCGTGTTAGGCAAAGCCCATCTTTCGACGGCCCAGCATAAGGCCCACTGATCAGCCCCAACCTAACCCTGTTAGGTCACTGACTGTACCCTGTTGAGTCCCCGACCTTACCCTGTTGCGTCCGTTTCCGAGATTCCAACTTGATCGGGAACAGGCTTCAACTCACAGCAGGATCAGGCTTAGTATCCTTAATCGTTTCAGAGTTGAACAACCCCGTCGTTTCACGCTGCGCTTTTGAAGGCTACTCTTTGCTTTCTCAGCCGTCTGCGCCACCAGCCAAACGATACCATAATTACCCCGGCGAGGGCGAACAGCGCCCCAATTGTGGCGGGAACTAAAGTGCCACTGATAGAATCCGACAGAAAGGACGCGGAACCGATTGTGTCTGCTGACATAACGGTCATCATCTGGGCAGCAGTGATTCCCAAGCCTACAAGTCCGAAAAGTATAAGAATCCAACCGGTTCGTTTCAAAGTTTTTGTCTCCATGTTCGACAGTTCCTCTCCATCTCGATTCCGGCCATTACAATTTTCGGCAAAATATGTAGTCCGGGTGCAAAGCTGAGCTGATTATCGGCTTGGAGAAGGTGAACCCGGGCTTCCTTGGAAAAGTCAATTTTT
>JAHDCN010000056.1 GCA_020629815.1 Verrucomicrobiota bacterium | reverse complement strand
GCCGGATTTGGAAAAACAAGAAGATGCCCGGTCGCCACGGTAACTACAACCGCACCGTGCAGAATTTGAAAGTGGTGCAAAAGCGCCCTGACGATAACGTGATCCTGATCAGTGGAGCAGTTCCCGGAGCCAAAGGCGGCTACGTAGTGATTCGCCCGGCGATTAAGAAAGATCAGCCTGAGCAGGATTTGAAAGCAATGGCGGAAGCCAAAGCAGCCGCTCAGGAAGAGGAAGCAGCCAAGGCAAAAGCCGCGGCCGAAGAAGCAACTGCAGCCGAAGAGGCTCCCGCAGCAGATGACGCACCCGCGGCGGAAGCAGGTGAGGAGAAAGCAGAGGATTAATTCACAAAGAGTGAACTGAGAATTTTACCGGAATTTACGCAATGGCAGCAAAATCCATTTCAATAGCAGACGCGAAAAAGGCGAAGATCGACGTCATCGAAGACGAAGAGCGTGGCCGTCAGGCTGTGCACGAAGTCGTCGTCGCGATGCGTGCTAACCGTCGCAGTGGCAGTGCTCACACGAAAACTCGGGGTGAGGTAGCAGCGACAGGTAAGAAGCCGTTTCGCCAGAAGGGAACAGGTCGTGCCCGTCAGGGTGGTAACGCCTCCCCGATCCACCGCGGTGGTGGTGTGGTATTCGGTCCCCGTGCCCGCGATTACTCGAAGAAAGTGACCAAGGCGACCAAGCGTCTCGCTTTCGCCAAGGCTCTGACCGAGCGCATCAACGCAGGTGATGTCCTTTCCGTTGGTAGTTTTGAGATTTCCGATGGCAAGACTAAGTCTTTCGCCAAAGAGATCGCATCGCAGGCCGGTGAGGCCCGTCGTGTGCTGGTTATCGGCGAAGATTTCGACGAGAAAACCAAGCTCGCCGGACGCAATTTTCAAGCGGCTCTCCTGATGAGTGCTGCGGAAGTAAACACCGAGCAGCTTTTGCTTCACGATAAGATTCTCGTGGTAGACGGCGCGCTCGAAACCCTGGGCAAAAGAACCAGCAAGTAATCAACCGCGAACTGATCAGGAAAAATGAAAGATTTGTTTCAAGTCATCGACACGATTCAGCTCAGTGAGAAGGCATCTCTGCTTTCCGAGTTGGAAAATACCTACGTCTTCAAAGTGGATCGCCGCGCCAACAAGCTGGAGATCCGTGAAGCAGTGGAAAAACTGTTCGGCAAGAAAGTTGTTAGTGTTCGCACTGCCAACTACGCCGGTAAGAAAAAGCGCGAACGTCGCTCGGACTTCGGTCGCACCAAGCACTGGAAGAAGGCTTTCGTGCAACTGGCCGAAGGCGAAGAAATCGAACTCGTATAAACCATTTTTTTGTAACCCAAACCAACTGGAACAATGGGCCTCAAATCATTTAGACCAATCACTCCTTCTAACCGGTACAAAATGTTGCCGGATTTCGAGGAGATCACCAAATCCAAGCCGGAGAAAAGTCTCTGCCGCCCTCTGAAGAAGACTGGCGGTCGGAACAATCGCGGTCGCATCACTTGTCGTCATCGCGGCGGTGGTCACAAGCGCAAGTATCGCATGATCGATTTCAAGCGGACGCGTCGTGACGAAGCGGCAAAGGTTGTTTCCATCGAGTATGATCCAAACCGCTCGGCGCGGATCGCTTTGATCGAATACAGCGACGGTCAGAAGAGCTACATCATTGCTCCCCGTGACCTCGGTGTTGGCGACGAAGTTTCTGCTGGCGAAAAAGCTCCGGTGAAACCCGGCTGTGCTTTGCCTCTTTCCAAGATCCCTACCGGTACCTCGATTCACAACCTGGAGTTGGTCCCCGGTAAAGGCGCTCAAGTAGCCCGCTCGGCTGGTCAAAGCTGCATGCTCTCCAACCGCGAAGGCAACTACGCGCTGATCAAGATGCCATCCGGTGAGATCCGCAAGGTTCACACCAAGTGCTACGCAACTATCGGAGTTGTCGGCAATGGCGATCACATGAATGTGGTCAGCGCCAAGGCTGGACGCACTCGCTGGAAAGGCTTTCGCCCGACCGTTCGCGGTATGTGTATGAACCCGGTCGATCACCCGAATGGTGGTGGTGAGGGTAAATCAAAATCCGGTGGTGGTCGCCAGCACTTGAAGTCTCCCTGGGGACATACCAAGGGCCAGAAGACCCGTCAGAAATATAAAGGCAGCGACAAGTTTATCGTCGAGCGCCGGAAATCGAAGAAGAAGAGAAAATAATTTGCTGACCTAACAGGGTATGGTCAGAGACCTAACCCTGTTGAGTCGAAGTTGATTTCTAAACACCAGATTCTAACAACGAAATTCTAAGAAAATGCCTCGCTCACTGAAAAAAGGACCGTTGATCGATCAGAAGTTGCTGATCAAAATCGACGACATGAACGAAAGCGGCCAAAAGCGTCCGATCAAGACGTGGTCCCGCCGTTCTATGATTACACCGGACTTTGTTGGCCACACTTTCCTCGTGCACAACGGGAAAGACTTCATCTCTGTTTTCGTGACGGAGAACATGGTTGGTCACAAGCTGGGAGAATTCTCCCCGACCCGTAAGTTCGGTGGTCACAGTGGTCACAACCCGAAAATTAAAGCCGGTTAATTAGCTGCAGCAGCAGTTGGTTGCCTCTCGAAAAATGCAAAACGGAATTCACAGAGCAGTAGTGCGCGCAACGATGGTTGCGGTCGTAGCGCTGTGTTCGGTGATTTCCGTTTCCGCTCAGGATTCGCTGGAAGTCCGCGAATTGAAGGCGGCGGTTGCCATGCTGCAGAAGCAGGCGGCTGCTACCACGATTAAGATCGAGAAAGCCGAGCTGCAGCGCAAAGAACTGGCGCGCAGCCTGGCAGAAGCAGTTCGGGTATCCGAAGAACAGGCGATGGCTGCCCGCGAGGCACAGCTGAAGCTGGAAGCTTTCGGGGTCGATCTGTTTACCAAGGATGAGAACAGCCTTGAGCAGCGTTTGCTGAAAGCGGTTCGCGATTTGGATATTGCCCATCAGGAGCAGGAAGCGCAGAGCCGCGCGATTGCTGATCTGGTCAAAGCTTTCTCGAAATACATCGAATCGACCAAAGAACTCGCACCGGATGCCGCCAAGCTCGAGGCAGACGAAGCAATCGCTTTTGCCCGCAAGGCTCAATCGCTCGGTCCGGACGGCGGGAAAAAAGCCGATGAGACCAACAGCGGACTTGATAATTCCAAAGTGGTGAGTATTGATTCCGAGATCGGTCTGCTCGTGCTGAACTCGGGAAGGTCGGACGGAATTAGAGTCGGCACACCTATCGCTGTCTTGCGTGGAGAACAGCCCATCTACACGGCTATGGTCGTGGACGTGAGGGAATCCATCTGCGGCGCGGTGTTGCAGGACAAAATCGGAGATGTGGAAGGAGTTCGTGTCGGTGATATCGCGCGGCTGCTTCCCAATGAGGGAGGAACAGGCGGCTAATGCCGTCATTTTTTGATTTTACCAATTTTAGAAGTTTTACAATTTCACATACCTAACAAAATGGACGTTACATCGACATACAAGAACGCTCGGATTTCCGCCCGCAAGGCCCGCGACGTGGCCCGGGAAATTCAGGGTCTGCCCGTTGAGGCAGCGATGAACATTTTGCAATTCACGCCTCGTAAGGCTGCGCAGATCTACAGCAAGACTCTGCGCACTGCTCTGGCGGATGCAGAGAACAATTTTGAGCTGCCGCTGGAGAGTCTCTATGTAAAAGAGGCGACTGCAGGGGAAGGTCCGACTTTCCGTCGTTTCAAGGCTCGTGCCCGTGGTTCCGCCTCTGCGATCCGCAAGCGCACAGCTCACCTGCGTATTGTTCTTTCCGACGAATGGCCGGAAGAAAAAGAGAGCAACAAGCGCGTGCATGTTTCTGAAGAGAAGCGCAAGGACGGTGGCAAAAAGGAAGCCGCTCCGAAAAAGAAAGCTGCGAAGGCCGAGAAGAAGGAAGAAAAGAAATCTGACGACGGAGCCAAAGCAGCAGCTGCTGCGGGAGCAGCCGCAGCCGGTGCTGCTGCTGCAGTCGCAGGAAGTCGCGTCGACGAAGAGCGTGGCCTGGTTTACGACGAAGCGCCTGACGAAGTGGATGATTTGAAAGAAATCAGCGGCGTTGGCCCTGTGCTCGAAGACAAGCTGAATGGCTTCGGGATTTACACCTTTAAACAGATCGCTGACTGGACACAGAAGAACGTCGATGAGTTCGATGATCTGCTGAGTTTCAAGGGTCGCATCGAACGCGACGAGTGGATCAAGAAAGCCGGAGAGCTCCACAAGGAGAAGCACGGTTAATCAAAATTTTTACACCAGAAGACACTAACACCTATTTGTTATGGGACAGAAAGTTCACCCGATCGGATTCCGACTCGCCGTCAACAAAGACTGGCAGTCCAAGTGGTATGCTCCGCCAAAGGAGTTTGCTGATCAGCTCCACGAAGATTTGAGAATCCGCCGTTACCTCGACAACCGCCTGCAAAAAGGTGCTGTGTCCAGAGTTGTTATCGAGCGTGCCTGGAACAGCGTTCGAGTTACTCTTCACACTTCCCGCCCGGGATTGGTGATCGGTAAGCGCGGATCTGAGATCGAGATCATGACCAATGATCTGAGCAAGATGTGCGGTAATTCGCAGGTGAAGATCGATATTTACGAAATCCGCCAGCCTGAGCTGGACGCCAACTGGATCGCAGCGCAGGTCGCTACTCAGCTGGAACGCCGGATTGCTTTCCGTCGTGCGATGAAACGGTCCATTCAAACTGCCATGGACTTCGGTGCCGATGGTATCCGGATTCGCTGTGCGGGTCGTCTTGGTGGGGTGGATATCGCCCGTGCTGAGCAGTATCGCGAAGGTAAAGTGCCTCTTCAGACGCTGCGTGTGCCGATCGATTACGGTTTTGCCGAAGCGGAAACTACCTGGGGAATTATCGGCGTGAAAGTCTGGCTCAATAAGCCGGAAGACATCGAAGGTAAAGAAGCCAAAGGCGGCGGTGGTCGCGGAGGCCGTGGCGGTGGTCGCGGAGGCCGTGGTGGTCGCGGAGGCCGTGGTGGTGGTCGCGGAGGCCGTGGTGGTAATCGCGGCGGAGATCGTGGACCTCGCGGCGGTGGCGACAGCAAGCCTGCTGAAGAAAAAGCAGCGGCTCCGGCGGAAGAATCCAAGCCAGCTGAAGCATAATTTTCAAGCGAACGAACGAATCAATTTTTTAACGCAATAGAAGGAAAACATTGTCATGCCTTTGATGCCCAAACGAGTGAAGTACCGCAAGACACACCGCGGCAGTCGCGCTGGAAATGCCCAGCGCGGAACCAAGGTGAGCTTCGGTGAATACGGTCTGCAGTGCATTGGTCGCGGCTGGGTTACCAACCGCCAGATCGAAGCCTGTCGTATTTCGATTAACCGTTACCTCAAGCGGAAAGGGAAAGTCTGGATTCGGATCTTTCCTCACAAGCCGGTTACCGCGCGTCCGCCTGAAACCCGGATGGGTAAAGGTAAGGGCCCCGTGGATAAGTGGGTGGCTGTCGTGCGCCCCGGAACCATGATGTTTGAACTGGCTGGTGTGCCGGAATCTCAGGCGAAAGAAGCGTTGCGTCTTGCAGCTAATAAGCTCGGTGTGCGCTGCCGTTTCGTCCGTCGGGACGACTAATGCTGAGCCTGACTAACTAAAATACCAATTTCTAAATTCTAATTAGATGGCTTCCAACAGTAAAGACCTTCGCGAACTGAGTGTAGACGAACTGGCTACCCGCCGTCGCGAACTGAAAGAGGAAATGTTGAATCTGCGGATTCAGCAGGAGAGCGGTCAGCTGGAGAATTCCGCGCGGATTCGCACAGCACGCCGCGAGATTGCCCGCATTGAGACCGTGCTTACGGAAAAGAGAAAGGCTGCCACGCAGGAGGCTGCGAGCGCCTAATCAGGAAGAAACGAGTTTACCCCGATAGAAATATTTTATCATGAGTGAAGAAGCAGCAGAAACCTCAGCAGAACCGAAGAAGGCTTTGCGCAAGACCCGCGTCGGTGTGGTTCGTTCCAACAAGATGGAGAAAACCATCGTGGTGGAGGTGACCCGTCGTGTGCCGCATCCGCGGTTCCGGAAGATCGTGAAGAAGAGCTCGAAGTTCTTCGCTCATGACGAGAAAGAGGAAGCGCAGGAAGGGGATCGCGTTTTGATCGAAGAGACCCGCCCGCGCAGTAAGAAAAAATGTTGGGAGCTGAAAGAAGTGCTCTCTCACTAGTGAAACAGAATCAAAGCCCGGATATCGGGCAAAGAAAAAAACCTTTTACGATTTTTTTGCCGTCATGATCCAAATGGAATCAAAAGTATCAGTGGCCGATAACACCGGGGCGCGTGTCGCCAAGATGATTGGTGTAATCGGGAAACGAACCAAGCACGCCCGTGTGGGTGATGTGATCACCGCGCACATTCGCGAAGCGATCCCCACTGCGAATATCAAGAAGGGAGAAGTCGTTCGCGCCGTAGTAGTGCGCACGGCGTCGCCGATTCGTCGCAGCGATGGCTCAACTCTGAAGTTCGATGGAAACGCTATCGTGATCATCGATAAGGATAAGAACCCGCGCGGCACCCGTATCTTCGGCCCAGTTGCCCGTGAGCTGCGTGAGCAGAACTACATGAAGATCGTGTCCCTCGCTCCCGAGGTTCTGTAATCCCCAATACGAATATTTTTAACCACCAGAAAAATGGCTAGTAGAGTGAAAACTCACGTAAAAAAAGGCGACGAAGTTGTCGTGATTTCCGGGAACCACAAAGGTGAGTCCGGAAAGATTCTCCAGGTTTTCCCGGAGAAGGGACAAGTTCTTGTCGAAGGAGTGCGCATGATCAAAAAGCATCAGCGCCGCAGCCAGGAGCACCCGGAGGGTGCGATCATCGAGCGCGAAGGCCCGATCCATATTTCCAACGTAAAGTTGGCCTAAGTAGAATTTGAACGAAACAGCTGAAAGGCACACGAAAGAAAAGCCATGACACCGGCATTGTTAACTCATTACAAAGAGAAAGTGTTTCCCGCACTGCAGGAGAAATTCGAGTACAAGAATGTGCACGAAGTTCCGACCATTGAAAAAGTGGCTCTCAACTGCGGTTTCGGAAAGGCCGACGATCGGAAGGCAGCGACCGAAGCTGTGATCGAAGATATCGGCAAGATCACCGGTCAACGCCCGGTGCCAACTTACGCGAAGAACGCGATCTCGAACTTCAAACTCCGCACAGGTGATGTGATCGGTGCCCGCGTAACTCTGCGTAACCGGATTATGTGGGAATTCCTCGACCGCTTCATCAATGTGGCGGCTCCGACGATCCGTGACTTTCGCGGTCTTTCCTTCAAGTCGTTCGACGGACGCGGCAACTACACTTGCGGCATCAGCGATCACACCATTTTCCCGGAGATCGAACTCGACAAGGTGAAGCGCCAGATCGGATTTGATTTTACCATCGTTACCACGGCCAAAACCAACGAAGAGGCATTCGAGCTTCTGAACCTGATGAACTGGCCGTTCCGTAAGCCGCCGGCGAAGAAAGAAGAACAACCCGGTGCAGAAGCCGCTGCGACTGAAGAAGCCGCTGCCTAATTGAACTGAGAACAAACAAATTTAACAAAGTAAGAAAATGGCGGTAGTTAGTGACCCAATTTCCGACTTCCTGATCCGGTTCAAGAATGCGACCCGGGCGCAAAAGGAAGATTTCAGCACTCCTTTTTCCAAGGTAAAGATGGAGATAGCCCGAATCCTCAAAGAGGAAGGCTTTCTCTGGTCCTATGAGAAACAAGGTGAAGGTGCTCAGACGGAGCTTGTTTGTAAGCCTCGTTATTCTGATCGTAATGAGCCTGCTCTGAAAGACCTGAAGCGTGTCAGTCGTCCCGGTCTGCGTCAGTATGTTGGACGCGACGAGATCCCCAAGGTTCTCGGTGGAATGGGCGTCGCTATTGTATCGACCTCAAAAGGAATCATGGCCGGACACACGGCCCGTAAACAAAATATCGGAGGCGAGCTGCTGGCACTGGTCTGGTAACCGGAGCTGCAATTCATCTCATTTTCAATCAACCATTATTGCAACCAAATCGTCATGTCACGTGTAGGAAATAAAGGAATTGATCTCCCTGAAAAAGTCGCGGTGAACGCCGACGACAACGGCCAGATCGTGGTCGAAGGACCCAAAGGTAAGCTCGAGTGGATTCTCCCCGAGGGCATTACTTTGGAGCAGGAAGATGGAACCGTAGCGCTCAAGCGCGAATCAGACGCCCGTCGTCACAAGGCTTTGCACGGCACCGCCCGCAGCCTGATTAACAATATGATCGAAGGAGTCTCCAACGGGTTTACCCGCGAATTGGAGATCCAGGGGGTTGGTTTCCGTGCCAAGGTTCAGGGCAAAGTGCTCGACCTCAGCCTCGGTTTCTCCCACCCGATCAATCATCCGATCCCGGATGAGTTGACCGTTTCAGTCGAAGACAACACCAAAATCAAGGTGGAAGGAATCGACAAGCAGTTGGTAGGTCAGTTTTCCGCCGATGTGCGCGGTTACTACCCACCGGAACCCTACAAAGGAAAAGGTATCCGCTACAAGGACGAGTATGTCCGTCGTAAGCAAGGTAAGAGCGTGAAGTAGGCAGTTCCCTGAACTACCCGATACTAACTACCAACTACTAGTAAGTGATGAGTAAATTTGATAGAAAGCAAACCCGCTCCAAGGTGCGCCGCAGAATTCGGAAAAAGATTTCCGGAACTGCTGAGCGCCCGCGTCTCGCTGTGCATTTCTCCAACAAGAATGTCTATGCCCAGCTGATTGACGACGTGGAAGGCAAAACTCTGGCTTCCGCCTCTACGCTGAGCAAAAGCGTGAGCGGCAATGGTGCCAGTGAAGCGACCGCCGCCAAGGTGGGGGAAGCAGTGGCCAAGGCAGCCAAAGATGCCAAAATCGAAGAAGTGGTTTTCGACCGCGGTGGATATCGTTTCCACGGCAAAGTGAAAGCCCTCGCCGATGCCGCCCGTGAAGGTGGCCTGAAATTCTAATTTCGAAGGATCAGCACAATGAGTGACGAAGATACCACAAAGGAAGAGGTCAAGGACGCAGCGGAGGACGCTGTCGAAGAGGCCAAGGAAGCAGCTGCGGAAGCCAAAGAAGAGGTGAAAGAAGCAGCCGCCGACGCGAAGACTGATGAGAAATCTCCAGAAGTTTTCGAGGCCAAGGCCAGTGACGGTCCTGAGGAAGAAAAAGCTGCGCAGAAAGAGGAGAAATCCGAGCTGCTGAAAAAAGCGGAGCGTTTGGTCGGTGAGCACAAAGGCCGCCGTGAGCGTGAAGCAGAGCAGGAAGATCTTTTCGAAAAAGTCGTCCACATCAACCGCTGTGCCAAAGTGGTCAAAGGTGGTCGTCGATTCAGCTTCAGCGCCCTGGTAGTGAGCGGAGACCGTGACGGCAAAGTCGGCATCGGTTTCGGTAAAGCTCAGGAGGTTGCCGAGTGCATCAAGAAAGCTGCTGAGTCTTCCAAGAAAGAAATGCAGAAGGTGAACATCACCCAGAACACCATTCCTCACCGCGTTGTTGGTGAGCACCGTGGTGGTAAAGTGTTGCTGCGCCCCGCTTCTCCGGGAACCGGCCTGATTGCCGGTGGTGGAGTTCGCGCTGTTGTTGAGGCAGCTGGCATCAAAGATGTTCTGGCGAAGTCTCTCGGTTCCAACAACCACGCCAACGTGGTCAAAGCAACCCTGGACGCCCTGAACCAACTGCGCACCAAAGAAGAAATTTACGGTATCCGCGGCAAGCGGGTCGAAGAGAAGAAAGCTCTCTAAAAGTAGGAAGTTTGAAGTAGGAGGTTGGAAGTGATTTCAGCCGCTTGCGAAACCCAACTACCAACTACTCAGAAAAATGAGATTACATGATTTAAAACCAACTCCCGGGTCCCGTCACCGTCGCCGTCGCGTCGGTAAAGGCGAGAGCTCCGGACTGGGAAAAACCTGTGGCAAGGGTCACAAGGGGCAGAAGTCCCGTTCCGGTGCGTCGATTCGTCCCGGTTTCGAGGGGGGTCAGATGCCAATCTACCGCCGTCTGCCTCGTCGCGGTTTCAACAACGCGCAGTTCAGAACGAACTACGCGACGGTGAATGTTTCCGACCTGGAAGCGAAATTCGAAGCCGGTGATACCGTCAACGAAGAGAGCCTCCGTGCCTGTGGGCTGGTCAAAGGTGTTTGCGACGGGGTGAAAATCCTCGGTAGCGGCGACCTGGCCAAAGGACTCAAGCTTGAGGTCGATAAAATCAGCGCCGGTGCGCAGGAAAAAGTCGAGAAGGCAGGCGGCAGCGTCTCCCTGATCGAGAAAAAATCCGACGCCGGAGAGAAGAAAGAAGCCAAAGCCAAACCTGAGAAAAAGGAAGAGGCACCGGCTCCAGCCGCTGAAGAAAAAGCACCTGAGCCGGAAGCCGATGCTGCCGGTGAAGAAGAGTAAGCCGGGCAACGGGTAGATTGTTGATCAGAATTTGAGATTACTCTCCGGACTTAACCCTGTTACCTCATCGACCTAACCCTGTTACGTCACTGACCTAACCCTGTTAACTCTGCCAATCCGCAATTTACCCCCAACCACTTTACTCGTTTACATCTAATGATTTCCGCATTCGCCAACTCCCTGAAAATCCCGGAACTGCGCTCGCGCATTTTCTTCACTTTGCTGGTCGTCGTCATCGTTCGACTGGGTGCTGTGATTACTCTTCCGGGAGTGGATACGAATGTATTGGATGAGTGGTACAAAGCCGCTCAGGAACAAGGCGGTGAGAGCAAAGGCATGGCAGCCATGCTTGCGCTGATGAACGTATTCAGCGGTGGTGGTCTGCAAAACTCCGCGCTGTTTGCTCTGGGTATCATGCCCTACATCTCGGCATCGATTATGATTCAGCTGCTCACAGCTGTGTTGCCGTCGTTGCAGAAACTTTCCCGCGAAGAAGGCGGTCGTCAGAAGATCAGCATGTATACGCGGGTCCTGACTATCATTCTCTGTTTGTTTCAGGGGTGGATGCTGGCCAAGTCGTTGGTCAACCCGCAGGCTAACCCCTTTTTACGAAACATTGCCAGTGAATCGACCAGTGAGCTCGTCCCGAATGGGGGATTGGGCTTTGTTATCACCACGGTTATCATTATCACTGGCGGAACGATGTTCTTGATGTGGCTGGGGGATCAGATCACAGAGCGGGGCATTGGTAACGGTGTTTCCATCATCATTACGGTGAATATTATTTACGCTCTGCCGGGCGCGCTTTATCAGGTTTACCAAACCTACGTGGCCGCTGCCGGTAATGATCCGTTGCGTCCGTTTATGCTGGTCGCTCTGTTGGCCTTCCTGTTCTTCGTGGTCGCAGCGGTGATTGCGATCACTCAGGCGCAGCGCCGGATCCCGATCAACTATGCCAAGCAGGTGCGTGGCCAGAAGATGATGGGTGGTCAAACCCAATACATGCCGCTGAAAGTGAACTACGCGGGTGTGATGCCGATTATTTTTGCTCAGGCGATCATGATGTTTCCGGCCCAGATTTTGGGCTTTATGTTCCCCGATGCCGAGTGGGCACAGACAGTCTACCGGATGCTTAATGGAACCGGTTGGGTCTACCACACTTTGACGGGTCTCATGATCTTCTTCTTCTCCTACTTCTGGGTGGCGACAATGTTCCAGCCCAACCAGATCGCTGACGATCTGAAGAAGAGCGGGGGATACATTCCCGGCGTTCGTCCGGGCCGTCCGACTTCCGAGTTTCTCGACCGGACGATGAGCCGACTGACTTTTGCCGGTGCGATTTTCCTGACAATCGTTGCGATTTTGCCACCGATCCTGACTGCGATGATGGGTGTCCCTTACATTGCAGCGCAGTTCTTTGGTGGAACAGGTCTCCTGATTATGGTTGGCGTGTTGCTGGACATCATGCGCCAGGTCGAAACGCACCTGATTCAGCGCCACTACGACGGCTTCCTGAGAAAAGGCCGAATCCGCGGTCGATTCAATCAGCCTGGTCAGGCTGGTGCGGCTGCAGGGGGGAACCAGATTCTGTGGTTGCTCTGTCTGGCCGCTGTCCTGATTATCGGTGGTATCGTCTACTGGATGGTTCGCACGGGAGGTTGATCCCGTGTTTCGGCTCAGCCAACTCTTCCGGCCCATGGCCAAAAAGAAATCCAGAATCCACCTGCGCAAAGGTGAGGAATTGGAAGGCCTGCGTGAGGCAGGCAAGATTGCTGCCGGAATTCTTGGCGAAGTATCTGAAATGGTCGCTCCCGGAATTTCCACCGGTGAGCTCGACCGCAAAGCCGGGGAATTGATCGAGAAAAGTGGCTGCATCAGTGCCTTTCTCGGCTACCGCGGATTCCCCGGTATCGCCTGCGTTTCCAAGAACGAGGAAGTGGTCCACGGCATTGGCAACGATGAAAACGTTTTGGTCGAAGGGGACATCGTAAAGATCGATGTTGGTATCCTGACTGAAGCCGGCTGGATCGGTGACAATGCCAAAACCATTGCCGTGGGAAATATCAGCGACGAAACCACGCAGCTGATGAAAGCCACCGAGCAGTCCCTGTTCGAAGCGATTGATCTGGCTCG
>JAHDCN010000055.1:8135-12629 GCA_020629815.1 Verrucomicrobiota bacterium | reverse complement strand
GGCTCGAGTTCCTCGGGCGATGCACCTTGAACCGTTAATTGCCAAACTTCCGCGACTAAAGTGATCAGTTCACTTTCCGGGTTTGCATCTGTTTTCCACCCGACAGCAAGACCGGATGCATTCCAGCTGAAATCCATATTTTGCTCACGGCTTTCCAGCCAGGAAAGAAGGGCTTCTTTGTCGGCAAAATCTCTCCGCCCTTCACGGAGAAAAACGTTCATCGTTTTGTCCCCTTTGTTTCCCATGAGAACTCCACCAGTTGATCTCAACTTGAAGCTCTTGTCGTTCCCTCTCCAACGATAGCGACGCTCTTTCACGTCTACGTAATCAACTTGCAGAATGCCAAACCGGGTCTCTGCATGAATATACATGCCAGGTCTCATCACTGCGTCGGCGGAGGGTTCCGTTTCCGAAACCGAAACACAGGCACCCAGAATCAAGGCTGCAATGATTGGGATGGTATCCAGAGGTCTCACTTTTTCTTTTCCGTTTTTTGAGGTGTGCCTTTCTTTTCCAAAAGCGGAGGAGTCTTTCCGGAAACCGGCTTCACTGCTTTGCCCTTGAGTCGATCTACCTCGGTTGCCGTCTGATGCCAGAGCTCAGACAGCTCTTTCACCACAGCCGGATGTTTGGACGCGAGGTTGTTCATTTCGGTGCCGTCCTTCTGGATGTCGAACAACTCCCATTGGCTTGCCCGGTGGGTGACGAGCTTCCATTTTCCTTTTCGAATGGCCCGGTTATCGCCGAAGTGAAAATACAGGAATTCATGTCCTTCTCGCTCTTTACCTTGAAAGATAGGAACCAGAGACTTTCCCTGCAGAGGCTCCAGTTCAATATTCGGCCAGCTGGCTGGATACTTCGTTTCAGCAACCTCAATCGCAGTGGCCATGAAGTCGATCAAATGAGCGGGCTGCGCTGTAATGGAGCCCTTATCTGCTTTGATTCCTTTGGGCCAGTGAGCGATCATCGGGCTGGCAATCCCGCCTTCGTGTTGGTTCTGTTTATGTAAGCGAAATGGTGTGTTGCCAACGTGTGACCAGCCAGTGTCGTAGCACCAGTAGCTCTTTGGATCCCATGGCTCAAACTCTGCACCTCTGGTTCGATCAAAAGGGCATGCGCCATTATCTGAGCAAAGCATGATTAGAGTGTTCTCGTATTTGCCTTTCTCTTTAAGAAACTGAACCAGATCACCGGTTACCTGATCAATGCGGTCAACCATTCCGGCAAAAGCAGCCATGCGGCGCTCTTCCCATTTCTTTTCGCCAGCGTCCAAATCCTTCCACGCGGGCACAAGCTGAGGCCGCGGCGCGAGTTCCCATGACTCAGGGATCAATCCGGAGTGCAGCTGCGCCTGGTGTCTGAGCTCCCTGATTTTGTCCCAGCCGGCAGAGTAGCTGTTTTCATACTTCCGATAGTCTTCCTCGCGAACATGCAATGGATAGTGTGGCCCATTGTGCGCAACATACAGAAAGAAGGGCCGGTCAGCGTCTTCCTCGAGCATTTCCCCGACGAACTGTTTTCCGTATTGGATGAAGGCATCAGTAGTATAAAAATCCTCGTCAAAGTCGTCCCACTTTTTACCATTTAACCGAAAAGTATCGTCGCCTGTAAAAAAGTTCGTCGCACCTGAGAGATGACCAAAATACTTTTGGAAACCGCGATCGGTTGGTTCCTTATCCAGATGCCACTTACCAACCATGGCAGTCCCGTAACCGGCTTTCTGGAGGACTTCTGCAATCGTAACGCCCCTGGTTAATTTGTTGGAACCGGCCTGGTCACAATACAGTCCGGTCAGCAGCGAAACGCGCGATGAATGACATTTGGCGGTATTGTAAAAGCGGGAAAAGCGCAAGCCTTCTTCGGCGAGGGCATCAATATGCGGAGTATGGATCTCACTGCCGTAGCAACCAAAGTCAGAGAACCCGAGGTCATCGACCATCATCAAAACAATGTTCGGTCGTGTGTCCGCAAAGGCCGTCACTGCGGATAGAAGTAAGAAAATGACACTGCTTTGAAAGAACCTCATCGCAGCGAACGTTTCATCTGAGCGGGCTTCTGTCCAGTTTGATAAATTCCTTGAACGCGACAGAGGAAACCGCTCCAGTAATTCAATGAGATCATTTATCTGGCTCGGGCTTTGTTTGTTATTTGTGGGAGCAAATGCAGACGACCGCCCCAATATCCTGTTCATCTTCACCGATGACCAATCGCATCGCAGTGTGGGTTGCTACCCGGAGGCTTATGACTGGGTGAAAACGCCGAATATTGATGATCTGGCGGAAAAAGGAGTTCGGTTTGCGAATTGCTACATGGGCTCCTGGTGCATGGCATCGAGGGCGATGTTTTTAACCGGCCGTTACACCTACGGAATTCAGTCCATGCGTATGGAGGGTGAGTATCCGGGCAGTGAATACGATCCGGAAGAGTGCCCGTTTTTTCCTGCCGAGTTTCGGAAAGGTGGTTACCACACAGCCCAAATCGGCAAATGGCACACCGGGACTGACAACGGCTTCGGCCGAGACTGGGATTTTCAAATGGTGTGGAACCGCCCCGCCCTTCCGGGAAATTCAGGAAAGTATTTTGATGGTCAATTGATTCAGGTGAATGGCGAAAAGGAAAAACTGATCGAAGGCTACTCCACAGACAATTACACCGATTGGGCAGTCGATTATATCGAAGGTAAACGTGGTCGCACCGAATCAAGTGAGTCAGATAAGCCCTGGTTCCTTTGGCTTTGCTATGGCGCAGTCCACGCCCCTTTTACTCCAGCTGATCGACACCTCGATGCCTATCCCGGGGTCAAAGCAAAGATCCCTGAAGACATCTACCCTCCCCGGGAAGGAAAGCCTGAATACTCTAGAACCAAAGAACAATGGATTCCCGGTCCAAATGGGGTGCCAGCCATGAAGTCCGGCAAGTTCGCCGGTCGGACAATTGATGATCAGGAGGGCCTTCTAGGCAACGACATCCACTCCCTGGTTCGCCAATACCACCAGGGAGTGCTCGCCCTTGATGAAGCCGTAGGCCGCTTAGTGAAAACATTGAAGGCTACCGACCAGTATGACAACACGTTGATTGTTTTCGCATCGGATCAAGGCATCGCCTGGGGGCAAAAAGGCTTTCAGGTGAAGTTGGCACCTTATGACGGAACCATTCGGGGACCGCTGATTATTTCGATGCCAAAAAAATACCCTCAGGGTGAAGTTTGCGAGAAAGCAGTAGGCGCGCCTGACTTAGTTCCGCTTTTCTGCGATCTGGCGAAAGTCGAATTGCCCTGGAAAATTCATGGACGCGACATCGCACCGCTCATGAAAGACCCGGAAGCTGCTGATTGGGACTCTCCCCTTTTGATGGTTCATACCGGCATGAGATATGGCGAAGACTGCGATGTCGTTCCGGAAGACATGTCGACGGATCGGATATTCTCCCGTCAGGGTATTCCCTGGTGGGTCTCTCTGCGTGATGATCGATTCAAATACATCCGCAATTTACTCCCCAATGAAGTCGAAGAGCTCTACGACATGGAAAAAGATCCGGAAGAATTGCAAAATCTGGCTCTAAAAACGTCACACCGTGACACGTTACAAAAAATGCGGGCTCAGGCGATTCAGGAATTGCTACGAACCGATTGCAAATTTGCTGAATCAATGCCACCCGTCGCAACCGAGTGATCTTATTGAAGATCAGATGTTTGTGACTAACTTCCCCTCTTCTCAATCTCACCATTTACATGAGCGACGCTGATAAGGACGACGACATCACTTCAGATTCCGAAGACAAAGACCTGAAGATGCCACGGCGTGATTTGGACCCGGAGGAGAACTGGGATGGTACCAAGCGTAAGAAAAAGTCAAAATGGCCCCGGCGGATTCTGATTTTATTATTGCTCGGACTCGTCCTTACCTCCGCGTTTGTCATTGGTGGTGCGATCTACTTTGCTTCTAAAGCTCGTCCTTACAATCTGGATGATCTTCGGAAAACTCCGGAGCGAACGCTCGTTTATGATCGAAATGACAAACTAATGGGGCACCTCGCCGGTCATGGAGAGAACCGCCTGATCGTTTCCATGGATCAGGTTTCTGACAATTTCACCAAGGCCTTGTTAGCAAGGGAAGACAGCAGGTTCTATGAGCACAATGGCGTTGACTTCAAAGGCGTTGCCCGAGCTGTAGTGACGAATGTAAAAAACAGCAGTATGGATCAGGGAGCCAGTACCCTGACGATGCAGCTCGCCCGGAACGTATTCGGTTTTCGGGAGAAATCTCTGCAAAGAAAGGCCTTGGAAGTCGCCGTAGCTCGACGTATTGAGCGGAAATACTCGAAAGAGGAGATTCTCTCTTTTTACGTAAATCGCGTGTATTTTGGCGGTGGCCTTTGGGGAGTGGAAAAAGCCTCTCAAGGTTTCTTCATGAAGCCCGCATCAGCCTTGACCGTCGGCGAAGGCGCTATGCTGGTTGGCGTGATTCGTGGGCCAAGTCTACTGAACCCATTTCG
>JAHDCN010000055.1:5883-8035 GCA_020629815.1 Verrucomicrobiota bacterium | reverse complement strand
ACCACAATTGATTCTGATCTGCAGGCAACGGCAGAAAAGGAACTGGATAAGCATCTGACAACAATCGAGAAACGCTCTGGCTTTCGACATCCTTCCAAGAGTTCTCACAAATCCGATGGCGCTCAGACTGTCACCAAATATTTGCAGGGCGCCGTAATGTCGATCGACAACTCGAATGGCGGGATTCTCGCTATGGTTGGAGGGCGCGACTTCGGTCACAGTCCCTACAATCGGGCGATTCGCGCAGCGAGACAGGCCGGATCGACTTTCAAACCATTCATCTACGCTGTTGGATTTGATCGTGGCGGTCTGCTTCCCGGATCTTATGTGAGCGACGACGAACTTCGTCTGCCGGGCGGGAATGGAAAGATTTGGAGCCCGAAAAACAGCGATGGCAGGTTCACAGGCCTACAACCGGCTGCAATCGGTTTGATTAAATCCCGAAACACTATGTCGGTTCGGGTGGGTCAGGCTGCGGGTATGAACAATATCACTTCATTGGCCCGAGCTCTGAAGTTTGGCGACATCCCTGACTCGCTGGTAAGTTGTCTGGGTGCCTTCGATACGACGCTGTCCACAATGACCAGTGCGTATTCAACCTTGGCCACAGAGGGAGTGAATCGAAATCCCCATATCATTCGCCGAATTACCAATACCAAAGGTCGTGAGCTGTATTCCCAACCTCTCGGAGCTTCCATGGTGTTCCGCCCGTCGGTCGCCTGGATGACTGCTGACATTATGGGAAAAACAATGGATGAAGGAACCGGACGGGGTGCCAGGACAGCAGGCTACAAAGCCCCTGCCTATGGCAAGACCGGAACCACCAACGATTACAAAGATGCGTGGTTTGTGGGTTTCACCGATAAAGTTACCACCGGAGTCTGGGTGGGAATGGATAAACCTCAGACAATCATGAGCCGGGGCTATGGCAGCACACTTGCGCTGCCAATCTGGACCGAGGTGATGAAGAAGGCCGAGACGGTCGGCTTTAAGGCAGAAAAGCTTCCCGAGCCCAAGAACATGAAAGAGATGCTGATTTGCCGCGAGTGCAACGGGGTAAAGAACAACCGGACGGTGAATTTCTATCAGATGCGTATCCCGGCTGACATGGCTCCGCGCCGCGGTTGCGTAGGCCACCGAACTCTTCTGACCCGCAAGCCGAAGCCTCCCACTTCTGTTGTAGGTGGTAATCAAACCCGTCAGCCCACCAGTCGTCCCAATACTGGAGAGGGGCTCGGCGGCGCGATTCGCAACCTTGGACGTTGGCTGTTCGGCCCGAAGAAGAACTAGGCCGAATGACCGACGCCTCTTTGGCTCCCGATTTTCAGCCATGGGGCATTCTACATCTTAGTTGCCTGCTGATCTGTGTCCTTGGCATATTCCTGATCTGTTTTACGGCAAAGAAGCGAGAACAATTCGTGCGCCGGGCTGTTATCCTTGGTTGTATCGGATCGTGGATTGCCAACGTTTCTTTCTTCCTGCATCCGGATAATTTTGCCTGGGGACACTCTTTGCCTCTGCACTATTGCAACCTTGCCAACCTGATCGGCGCTGCGGCTCTGGTTACCAGAAAAAGGGCCTTTCAGTCTCTACTGTATTTTTGGACCTTCGCCCTTTGTATCTGGGCCTTTTTGACTCCCGCGTTGCTGAATGGGCCGGATTCCCTGGAGTTCTGGATCTTTTGGATTTATCACCTGTTCATCATCCTGGCAGTGACCTTCGTTCTGCAGGTGGATCAGTTTCGCCCCGCCGGCCGCGATCTTGGCTTTGTGATTATCGCCACCACAGTCTGGTCAGCCTTGCTTGCCGTAGTTAATGCCAGCACCGGATGGAACTACGGATTTGTTGGCCCTGGAAAACCCGACCAACCTTCATTGATGGACTTTCTCGGACCGTATCCTCTGCGCCTGCTTTGGATTTGGATTCTCGGCGTGGTGCTTATGTCCGCCTTACTCCTGCCCTTTTCGCTAATGAAAAAAAGGACCAACTACTCACCAACACAATAGAGCCACTCCTGCCGACCTGCTGATTCGTTTGTCGCCGTGCGAATGTAAACGCGATTATCGACAAAGCTCGGAGTCGCAAACCCCTCTTCACCAAGCTGGTTCTCAGCAAGCTTGACGAACTCCTCGGGATTTGGTGGAAAAACGAA
>JAHDCN010000055.1:0-5783 GCA_020629815.1 Verrucomicrobiota bacterium | reverse complement strand
TGCTTCGCCGGATATCCTCCGCTGGCAAACACAGTGTCTTCGTTCCAGACCATCGTGCCGCATGTTGCGGAAGTAGTCCCTTCCACTTGCCACAGTTCCTTTCCTGTCACCGGATCATAGCTCGCCACCTTGTCGAGCCCGCTAATCAAAAGCTGCGGCTTGCCGCTTACGTTGGCAACGATCGGAGACGAGTAGCTCGTGCCTTCGCCACGCTTCGTCCGCCAATTCTCACTGCCATCTTTTTGAGAAAGAGAAGCCAAAAAACCTCCTTCACCAAAATCAGAGGCGACGATCAAATTGTCTTCGAAAAAGCATGGAGTCGGCGCATAGCCAAAGTTGTATTGCCCCTTGTAATCCCCTACCCGCTTGCGCCATTTCTCGTTGCCATCTAAATCGAGGCAAATCACATGGACTCCCCCGCCCTGAAAGAAGGTGGCAAAAATCGTTTCACCGTTACTCATCACGGTTGGCGAAGCGTGAGTGTTCTTTTTGTGAATCTTGGCCGGCAGACTTCCTTTCAAAACGTCTTGTCGCCATTCCAACTTGCCGCTCTCCCGGGAAAAACAGAGGACCGCCTGAACCTGCTGAGCTTCGTCCGCCGTAGTGAGAAAGATCCGGTCGCCAACGATCGTGGGCGAAGAATGACCTCGTCCGGGCACTTTGACCTTCCAAATAACGTTCTCCGTTTCACTCCAGGAAACCGGTGGCTTTTCGGATTCCGCTGCCTTTCCGTCTTTCGTCGGACCGCGCCAAAGTGGCCAGTCAGCAAAAGCAGGAAAGGAAAAGAAAAGGAGCAGGATAACCAGAGACAGTCTCATGAGGCGGAGTTTAGCAAGTTTCGGGCAAGTCTCAACTGACAGGCCTACCATCATTCGCCATTCTGTGAAATCGCATTGCGGATTTCCCTCAATCCGGTGCCTTTCTTTGAAGAAGTAAACAGGCAGGTTGGCTCCACTCCTGAGCGCTCCATCACAAAATCGTAGTAGGCCGAGGTAAGTTTCTCACGCTTTCCAGCCTTCACTTTCTCGACCTTGGTAAAGACCAGCTGATACGGAACACCATTCTCCAGCAGCCACTCTAGAAAGCTCAAATCAATCGGCTGCGGATCGATGCGGGAATCGATCAAGGTAAAGACGACTCGCAAGCCTTCGCGATATTGCAAAAATTCCGCAATCAAATCAGCAAGCTTATTTCGCTCTTTCTTTCCGGTTCTGGCATATCCGTAGCCCGGCAAATCAACCAATCGCCACTGCTCATTGATCGAAAAGAAGTTCAGTAATCTGGTGGATCCCGGTTTACCGGAAACTTTAGCCAGTTCCCGCCCCATGATCATATTGAGCAAGGAGGATTTGCCCACATTGGACCGCCCGATAAACGCAAATTCGGGTAACGTCGGCTCCGGACAGGATTCCCAATCGGGAAAACTTCCATCAAACGTGGCGGAGGAAACTTTCATCTTTTAATTCTACTTTTGCCGAACATTCCCGAAATACCAGAGGATCGCAACAGATCACGCCGCTTGCGAACTTGTTGATTTCCGTCCACCATTTACCAATCTAAAACCGATTTCATGAAATCCAGAGTCTTTTCCATTCTACTCGTCTTAACTATGGCCGGAACCTCTTCCTGTGAATCAGATGAAAACGCCAAGCCAACCTCGCCGGATGGTGATGCGTCAAAGAACCAAAGCGATGTTCGTGAGGGATTCACCTACGACCGCTACCAAAAACGTTTCGAAGGCAAAGCCCGAGCCTATTTTGCCAGTGGTTGCTTCTGGTGCGTGGAAGCAGTTTTCGAAAGCGTCGAAGGCGTTGAGGAATCGATCTCTGGTTACTCCGGTGGACACACCGAAAAGCCAACCTATGAATCCAGCAATACTGGCAGAACCGGCCATGCAGAAGCGGTAGAGATCATTTACGATCCGAAAAAGGTCACTTTTGGCCAGTTGGTAGATGTGTATTTCGGCTCGCAGAATATCACCCAGGTAAATGGACAGGGGCCGGACAACGGCTCGCAGTATCGTTCCATTCTTTTTTACCAAAATGATGAAGAAAAGAAAGTGATCGAGGAAAAGGTTGCTGCGATGAACAAAAAGATCGCTCCGGAGAAAGTCGCGTCCGAAGTGATGGAGTTCGAGAAGTTCTGGCTCGCTGAGGACTATCATCAGGACTACGAGCGCCTGCATCCTGATCACCCCTACATTCGTGGTGTGTCGATTCCACGTTTGAAGCGCTTTCAGGCAAAGTTCCCCGAGCTGCTGAAAGACGAGAAAGACCACTGATTTAACAGGGTACAGTCACTGACCTAACCCTGTTGGGTCAATGACTTAACAGGGTTATGTCCCGCTTTTTTGCTCTCGTCTGTCTTCTGCTGACTGGCATTGGCCAGGCGGAGGATCGTCCAAACATCGTCGTGCTTTTTGCCGACGACATGGGGTTCTCCGACATCGGTTGCTTCGGCTCCGAAATACAAACACCCCAGTTGGATAAATTGGCAGCCAATGGGCTGCGCTACACTCACTTTTACAATACAGGGCGTTGCTGCCCATCGCGGGCCTCTATTCTAACCGGACTCTATGCTCATCAGGCCGACGTCGGCCATATGCTGGGGGAAACCGGCCTGCGAGGCTATCGCGATCGCCTAAGCTTTCAGGCTGTGACATTGGCTGAGGTATTAGGGACTGCCGGATATCACACGATCATGACCGGGAAATGGCATCTCGGCTGGAAAGATGAGGGCTCCCCCACTGCACGAGGTTTTCAGCATTTTTATGGGACGCGCGGATTCATCGACAGTTACTTCACCGTCATCAACCGGACCGAAGTCTACCTGAATGACAAGCTGGTGATCCCGCCCACTGAGCACCCCGAGAACGATCTTTTTCCTGACCGGGAGTGGTATACCACGGATGTTTTCACCGACTACGCGATTCACTTTATGAACGAGGTGAGAAAGCAGGACGACGAACCTTTTTTCCTGTATCTTGCCTATAACGCCCCTCACTTCCCGCTACATGCCAAGCCGGAAGATACGGCCAAGTATCGCGGAAAATATCGAGAAGGATGGTCCGCCTACCGCCAAAAGCGATACGAGAAACTTGTCGAACTAGGCGTGCTAACTGAAGACTGGCCGCTATCGCCGCTGGATGTTCCAAACTGGGATACCTTAAGCGACGCAGAGAAAGATGATCTCGATTTCAAAATGGCACTCTATGCCGCCGTGATTGACCGATTGGACCAGAATATCGGTCGTATCGTTGATCAGCTGTCCGAAATGGGCGAACTGGAAAATACGCTTCTGGTTTTTCTTTCTGATAACGGCGGAACCAAAGAGACCGGCCTGCTCGGAATCAAAGGCGAAAACAACACAGTGGAGAACTACGAAAGCTGGGGCCGCAAGGGCGGCTGGACGAGCAGCTATGGCCAAGGCTGGGCTAATCTAAGCAATGTGCCGTTTCGGCAATATAAACGAGAGAACCACGAAGGCGGGATCAGCACTCCGGCGATTGTCCACTGGCCAAAGGGATTTCAAGCACGAGGAGAGCTGCGTCACCAGGTCACTCACCTGATTGATTTGATGCCTACATTTGTTGAGGTATCAGGTGCCGATTATCCGAAGCAATTCAACGGCAAAGAGATTCAGCCAATGGAAGGCCAGAGTTTAATGCCTTCTTTTCGCACAGCTGACACAGTGCCCCGGACATTGTATTGGGAACACAGTGGCAACCGGGCGGTCCGGGATGGCGATTGGAAGCTGGTAGCTCAAAGCGACCAACCCTGGGAGCTCTACCACATGGCCAATGACAGGAGCGAGTTACAAGACCTCTCTGCCGGTAACCGCGAGCGCTTTGATGCGTTGGAATCGAAATGGGATCGCTGGGCCGAAAAAGTAGGTGTTCTCACACCGGCCGAATTCGATGCAGCTCGAAAGGCTAATCGAGAGTCTCAACCCAAGCCAAAACGATCCGACCCGAACATCGTTTTACCTCCGGAAACGAAGGTCGAACCCGGAACCGGACTAATTAGCGAGCTTTTTGCTGACGCCGACCTTTGGAAAACGGCTGGCGGCCAGTGGACCAGAACCGACGGAGTGTATCGCGTAGAGGGCGATAATGGCCCAAGGACTTACCACACCGGATTAAATCTCCGCAATTTTTCCCTGGAAGTAAAACTCACACTTTCAAAAGGTAGTCAGGCCGGCGTGAACTTCCGATTGCAGGATGTGGCTGAGGGAATCGATTCGTATGCAGGCTACTACCTCGGCATCCACTCAGGGAAAAATCAGATTATGCTGGGTGCGGCTGATTTTGGATACCGAACCGTGCAAAGGGAACCTGCCCACATCAAAGAGAACGAAACGTATTTGCTGAAACTCACTTGCGAGAAGCACGAATTTCACGCCAAAGTCTTCGATAGCTCCGGGAAGGAAATTGCTCAACTCTCCGCGAAGGATGGCACATTCAGAAATGGTCTCATCGGACTGCGAGCTTTGGGCGGTGGTGCTGAGTTTTCTGACCTTCAGATTCACGCACTCGCAAAGTAGTGGAAGCCGTGGTTTCTCTTCCACTTCTTTCTGAAAACTTAACCAATTGAAAAATACGGAATTCCCGCTAGGATTCGTCTGATGCGGCAGGGAAGATAGACATTTTCCCCTGTCGTATTCACTGGGCCAACCCAATTGGCCCCCCTCTTTTCAATCACTCAATTATCAAAAATGGCTGAACTGTTTACGCTCGAAAACTTTTTCACTCTTATCATGCTGGTCATGCTCCAGGCGGTGCTCGGTTTTGATAACCTTCTGTATATTTCGCTGGAGTCACAACGCGCTCCCAAGGATAAGCAAGCCTTTGCCCGGAAATTCGGGATTCTCATGGCGATGGTTCTGCGTCTGGTCCTGCTGTTCGTTCTTTTGGCTCTGGTGAGCAAGGTGAAGAAAGTTCTGTTCACAATCGATACCCCATGGGTTTCCGGAGAATTTAACTTCCACGCCGTAATCGTTCTCTTTGGGGGCGTTTTCATCATGTATACCGCTGTGAAAGAAATCTTTCACATGATGATGATTCACGATGCGCACCATGATGAAGACAGCAAGGCAACAAAATCCACAGCCTCAGTCATTACCCTGATTGTGATCATGAATGCGGTCTTCTCTTTCGACTCAATCCTGAGCGCCATGGCTCTTTCGAAAGAGTTCGCGATCATGGCTACCGCAATCATCATTGGAGCTATTCTGATGATCGTGCTTGCCGACAAGGTGTCCGATTTTCTTCAGAAGAACCGGATGTATGAGGTTCTTGGTTTGTTCATTCTCTTGATTGTTGGCATCATGCTTTTAACTGAGGGCGGTCACCTGGCGCACCTGAAGTTCTTCGGGCACGAGATTCATGCCATGACGAAAACAACCTTCTACTTCGTCATTGCCGTTCTGGTTTTGACCGACATCGTTCAAGGTCGCTATCAAAAACACCTCCTTGCGAAGCAGGAAAAAAATTCCAAGGAACTAATGAAAAAGAGTGACGCCAGCTAACGGCGACGCTCCCAAAAATTTTATAATAAAAGCCGAATGCAGATGGTGCGTTCGGCTTTTTTCTTGCACGAATTTACAGCCTCACAATGGTCAGCTGCCCCAGCCCCAGGTGCGGCTCCACTTCGCGGATCCATCCAATCGCCTGCTCTTCATTGTCGAAATGGTCGCGGGTAACTACGTAGTTTAGTCGATTGTCGGATATCAGGGTCGTGACAAAGCCCTGGGCGTTTAACTTTCGCGACAGCTCATCAGCGCTA
>JAHDCN010000532.1 GCA_020629815.1 Verrucomicrobiota bacterium | reverse complement strand
TCTATCGAGCGGATGAAGAAAGTCTATGACGAGGCTCATCCGCGGGCGTGAGAGTTCTACGCGATCACATCATGCAAAACATGACCATGCACGTCGGTCAGGCGCACATCGCGTCCGGCGTATCGGTAGGTCAGGTCGTTGTGATTGATTCCGAGCTGATGCAGGACGGTTGCCCATAGATCGAAGAAGGTGGTCGGCTTTTCCACGGCGTGGTAGCCGTATTCGTCTGTCTGACCGTAGATCGTGCCGCCCTTGATTCCGCCACCAGCCAGCCAAACGCTGAATCCGAACGGATTGTGATCGCGACCGTCACTGCCCTGGGAAAAGGGAGTGCGTCCAAACTCACCGGTAAACACAATCAGGGTTTCGTCCCACAGTCCGCGTGCTTTTAGATCGGTCATCAAGGCAGCAATCGGCTGATCGACCTGATGGGCCATCGAACGATGACCGTCTTCGAGCTTACCGTGCTGATCCCAGGGATTCGCAGCGCCACCGGCACCGATGCCTTCCGTGAGACAGGATAGTTCCACGAAGCGCACTCCCTTTTCGACAAGGCGGCGCGCTAACAAAGCCTGCTGACCAAAAGCCGACATTTGTTTGTCCGCGTCGCCAATGCCATACATTTTCCTCGTCGCCTCGGTCTCCCCGGAAATATCACAAACGTCCGGAACCGATGCCTGCATGCGGAAGGCGGTTTCGTAGTTCTCAATCGCCGCATCGATCTTGTCGTTGCCTCCTAGCGACGCTGAGAACTTCTTGTCGATTTGATTGACGAAATCCAGTCTACTTCGTTGCAAGGCTTTCGCCTGGCTGGGCTTGATATTGGAAACCGGATCCGGTTTATCGGCCTTCATGATCGAAGCCTGGTGCTGGGCCGGGAGAAAGCCATTACTGAAAAGCCCGACGCCCCCGTGCGCAGGAACCGCACCGCCACTTTGCAAAACGACATAGGTCGGCAGGTTCTTGTTCGCAGATCCAAGACCGTAGCTAATCCAGGCACCGGCACTGGGATGACCGAGAAAAGGAAAACCCGTGTGAGCCATGAAATTCCCCTGGGCGTGCTCGTTCACCGAAGTCGTCATCGAGCGAATGATTGCCATGTCATCGACGTGCTCAGCGATGTTGGTGAAGATGTTACTCACCGGAATCCCGCTCTCGCCGTATTCCTTGAACGAAAAGGGAGAGCCAAAGATCTGGCCGTTGTTATTAAACTGCGTCCGCTCCACCTTCATCGGCATTGGCTTGCCGTGTTCTTTGTTGAGTCGGGGCTTCGGATCGAAAGAGTCGATGTGCGACACCCCGCCGGACATGTAGCAAAGGATGACGTTCTTTGCGACGGCTGGGGGTTTCTTTCCTGCGAGCACTTCGCGATGCAGCATGCCGGAAAGAGCCACCGAACCGAAACCGGAGGAAAGGCTGGCGATCGCACTTCGTCGGGATCGCATCGCGTTACCGGTTGCCAGTTGTCGGTTGCCGGTTCCTAATGAGCGTTTATCTGGTGAAGTCATTTCTGCTCGTATTGTTTGAGATACTTGATAAAACCCGCAATCTTCTTTCGGATCTGTTTTGCCTGTTTGTACAACTCTTCGAATTTTGATTGGTCAATATAGTTCTGATCGAGAGCCAAATAGAGTTCGCTCTGAACTTCGGTCGCAGACCGTTTCGAATAGTGAAGAAATCGAAAGAACTCACGGTTGCTACCCGCATCGAATCCTTCCGCAATATTGTGCATTATGGAGCCACTTGCCCTGCGAATTTGATCTTTGAGGCCAAAGTCTTTCGAGAACAAATGTTCGTTGGTAATTTCATACACCGAGTTGGTTAGCTTTCGGGCCATCTGCCAACTCTCGATCTCTTCAAAGGATGTAATTGTCATATTAGAAAACGGGCAACCGGTAACTGGTAACCGATAACGGAAGTCTTAATAAACGTAGAT
The DNA here is from genome assembly GCA_020629815.1 of Verrucomicrobiota bacterium. Lineage (GTDB taxonomy): Bacteria > Verrucomicrobiota > Verrucomicrobiia > Verrucomicrobiales > DEV007 > Arctic95D-9. Next base: position 67 of record JAHDCN010000532.1, on the reverse strand, counting down.
GAATTCCTTCAAATTAAAGATCGAGTGCGCCAGGTTTCGCCACACGTCTGCTTCGCCGACGCCTTCA
>JAHDCN010000531.1 GCA_020629815.1 Verrucomicrobiota bacterium | reverse complement strand
CGATCACAAAATCGCCGTAGAATCCCGCCTTGGATTTTCCATGAAACTCTTTGTTAGGCACAATCGGATAATGCGGCGAATTGAACGCAAGATAGGCGAAGAACGGTTTGTCTTTCTTTTGTTTTCCAATCCACTCGACTGTCTTGTCGGTGATGGTGGGCAAAATATCATAAGGATTCCAGCTCTCCGCCATGGGCCCCGGACGAAATGATCCAGCACCGGCGAGCGGTTTAGATTTCATCACCGGCAGAGTGGGGATGGTGACAAAGCGATCATTTTCGATCCAGCAGTAGGGCGGGAAGTTGATCGTTCCATCGCCGAAGTAGTGATCAAATCCCTGTTCCAGCGGACCGTCAGGAAACGGCTTGGTCCAGTCGTAGTTCTCCGCTTTCGGCCAATCCTTTTTCTCAACGCCAGGCTTGCGAATCGCGTCGAAATCCCAACCCAGATGCCATTTACCGAAGCACCCGGTATGGTAGCCCTTTTTCTGCAGCATCTTGCCGATGGTGAAGTCATCTTCTTCAAACACGGTGCCACCAAATGCATTCACGATACCGTGAAAGCGGCGCCAGTGATGTTGTCCGGTGAGCAATGCAAATCGACTAGGCGTACAAATTCCTGACGAGCTGTGCCCATCGGTGAAGGTCATTCCGCCGGCGGCGAGCTTATCGAGATGCGGAGTCTGGATTTTCGCCTCTGCATCGCCGTAGGAAACATCGGCTACGCCCATATCATCGGCGTAAAGGATGACAATGTTGGGTGGCTGGTCAGCGGAGCTGAAACCAACTGTGACCACTGCAAAAAATACAACAAGGCAAAACCGTCGAATCATGACCACAGCATGGTCACCTTCCGACAATCCGCAATAGCGAAAAGTTCCTGTATCGGGGAAAGCCGGGCAGATTGACTACCCAAGCTTGGCGACGATCGCCTCGCCCATTTCGGCAGTGCCGACTTTCTTCTGGTCACCGGAGCCGGTGTAGATGTCGCCTGTGCGCAAACCATCGTCGATCACTTGTTTCACCGCCGCATCGATCGCATCGGCAGCTTCGTTCAAGCCAAAAGAGAAACGCAACATCATGGCCGCCGACAAAATCTGGGCAATCGGATTGGCAATTCCCTGTCCGGCAATGTCCGGTGCAGAGCCACCACTTGGCTCATACATACCGAAGTAGAGTCCGTCACCTGTGCTTTCGCCGAGGCTGGCGCTGGAGAGCATGCCAAGCGAACCGGCAATCATGGCCATTTCATCACTGAGAATATCGCCAAACAAATTCGGTGCCAACACCACATCAAAATCGCAGGGCCGGGTAATCAGCTGCATGGCCGCATTATCGACATACAGGTGATCCAGGGTTACGGAGGGATAATCTTTGGCAACCTTTTCCACTTCCTCACGCCAGAGAATACCGTTTTGCAACACGTTGGCTTTATCGATGGAAGTGAGTTTTCCACCGCGTTTTGCCGCAGCAGTAAACGCAACATGGGCAATGCGGTTCACTTCACTTTGCCTGTAAATCATCGTGTCGATCGCAACTTTTTCGCCATCGCGCTCTTCGATACCCTTGGGCTCACCAAAGTAGATGCCACCTGTCAGTTCCCGAACACAGAGAACGTCAAAACCACCGGCGATCCGGTCTTCCTTAACCGGGGAAGCATGCGTGAGCGCAGGAAAACAAACAGCGGGACGCAGATTGGCGAACAGCTTGAAGTGCTTCCGCAAAGGCAGAAGAGCGCCGCGCTCCGGTTGTTGATCGGGCGGCAAGGATTCCCATTTCGGACCACCAACGGAACCAAACAGAATGGCATCCGCGTCCGCGCAGGCTTTGACCGTGTCTTCCGGCAATGGCGAACCAGTCGCGTCAATCGCCGCACCACCGACCAGTTTTTCCTCGCAGGAAAAGCTGACATCGTGAAGCTCCGAGATGCGGTCCAGCACCTTGCTGGCTTCGCTCATAACTTCGGGACCGATCCCGTCTCCGGGAAGAACTGCTACGGAAAAT
>JAHDCN010000530.1 GCA_020629815.1 Verrucomicrobiota bacterium | reverse complement strand
GGAAAGCGATGGGATTTGCCCTGCGTAAAAAGGTGGGAAAAAAGCGTTAAATGAAAAATAGCCCCGGAGTTATTTCCTGGATCTCGCGCGGCGCTCCCAGTCAAAACAACTCGCGGACCGAGGCATTCCACTCCCGTCGTTCGACAAATTTCCGGATGGCATCGGTAGAAATATTTCTGTAGCGCCCATCACTCCAATCGCCGTGATTCTCCCATACCCGAACCTTGCCCGACTTAGGTGGTTTGGCATAGCCGACGCTCAACTCCGCGCCTATAGCCTCTTCAGCGCCCGGCGCAATTCCCGGGCCGGTAATGTGAAGACCGTTCTCGATAATCTCGACCTTCTCAATCATCTTGTCGCCCGGGTGATTCGCGTAAATATAGAACTCGTCCGTCGGGAGGCTGGTATCAATCGCCACCACTCCATCGCTGAAGTAGTAAACAGTGCCTCGATCAACCTGATGCTCTCCCAGCGGTGTTCGCAGCCAAAGGATAAACGCGAGACCGGTAATGATTGCTCCAAGCAGAAGAGCTCCAACCAGGAAATTTTGCTTCATAGGATTGCGTGATTCTCTCTACTGCTAACTCACAGTTTTCCCCCATGTTTCTGCAGGATCTCTGCGATTTCCCGGTGCCCTTTCTCTTGCGCAAGACCCAACAGAGATTTTGGCCCGGGCATGACGTTTACGTCAGCACCATTGGCGAGAAGCAATTCGGTTACACCTTTGTGTCCGTGCTTCACCGCCCTTCCCAAAGCGGTATTTCCACTGCCGTCTTTTTTGTCCGGGTCAGCGCCGCTTGTAAGCAGGATTTCAATGATTTTCAGGCGATCCGCTTCCTTCGCCTTCTTGCGTGGGTCGGTCTCGTCGGCGAGATCTGCAGCGAACATTGTAGCGAGATACAACGGTGACATATCAGCAACTGGCAAGTTCACATTCGTACCGTTTTGGATGAACGACTCCACCGAGTTCACATCACCCGAGTAAATCGCGCTCTTAAACGATGGAGTTTTTCGTCCGCAATTGCTCAGGATTACCACCGCGAACGCCAGCACCATCACACGGCTGATAACGTCGATCGAATTCTTTAATAGAGTAGTTTCGTTCATAGATCAGTTTTCTGTTTTGAGTTTATTTTGTTTTGTTGATCTCAACAAACCCTGCGAACAAATCCAGAGCAAGAATTGCAGTCTTCTGTGTCTATTCCCATTTGGGGATAGGTTAAATCTCAGAAGTGAAGCCGGAACAACTCCAACCACCTACCCCTTCGCAGGTCCAATCGAGCCGCCTTCGACAAACTCCGTCGGAAAGGTGAACTGCTTCCGGTCGGTCTTTCCACGACTGACATGGAGAGTCCAACGCATAATGCGTCGAATCCACGGGCGAGTGTCAAAGCTGAAGTGAGCAACAGAAGGCCGGGCCCACGAAAAAGATTGATCCGATTGAGTACAGATGATTGAAACATCATTCGGCACTTGGATTTTTTTCCGCGCCAGAAACTGTTGCGCAGCTGCGAACAGAAATGCCTCATCCACGACCATCGCGGTGGGTGGAGTGAACTTGAATAGCGACTCCAGCACCGCCTGGAAGCCTTCCGGCGTCTCTTCCCAGTCCGGAAGATTGTAGTCGCCGGTTCGAATGCCTTGAGCCTCCAACTCGTTCAGAAATGCCCGTTCGACCCGCCCGGGAGTCGGCTTGCGCCTCGTGGTTCGACTAAGCAGGACAATCCTTCGATGCCCAAGCCCAACCAGTCGGTTCGCAGCGCTGGCAAACGCGGCCCTCCCATCCGGTTTGGCACCCGCGATGTCGACCCCTTCCTGGCGCCCGGCAATTGCGAAGGAGGGAATCGGCTGCTCCGCAAACCACTGCAAAACATCCACCGACCCCGCCATCACCATCCACGCATCAACCTTTTGAGATCGAGCCGCCCGTGCGACTCTTTTGACATCCATATGTAACTCCCGCAGTGACTTATTCGGTGTTACCACGACATGGCCGGCTTCCACCAG
>JAHDCN010000529.1 GCA_020629815.1 Verrucomicrobiota bacterium | reverse complement strand
TCGTAGTCCCGCTGTTTTTCACCTTCACTCCGAGCATACGGTGTATGCACTCCGCCCGCAGGTTGTTGGATTTTTGATTGGTCAGGTAAAAAATAGATCCGAGCGTATCAGAGTGCTGCTCGTGAACTACTTTTCGGGCCGCCACGGTTTTGCCTTCTACTCCGCGCAAACGAACCGTGGAGGGTTCACCCGAAACCGGAAGCCCTGCTCCGTTCAAATACTTCGTGAAAGCACGCGCGCAAAAGAAGGCCGGATCGGGCAGCGAACCTTTGATGGTGAACGATCCCTTCGCAGGGACACTGCCGCGCAGGTAGAATACCTTGCCATAGGGCGAACCATAGATGTATCCCTGGTCACCCGAACTCGCCGAGCCGGTGCGCATTTCATTGATAAACTGAATCGAAGGCAATCGCGGATCGGTCCCAACGAAGCTCGCTTTGCTGCCGACACTGCCGGTTCTAAAAGAGCAGTAGAACAGATTCTGGTGAAACGTCAGGCCACAACCACCTGCGCCGTAGTAGTTGCCCATATCATTCCACTGCCAGGAATCGGGAACCAATTGAGTGCCGAAAATAGAAGCGTCGCCGACCACGGATCCTTCCACCTTTTTCACTCCATTCTCCGCAAGCACTGCTTTCCATTTGGCAAAGGTGTTGGCGATATTCGATTCCGCCAGGGTTGGATCTCCCCCACCTCTTACCACAACGTCGCCGATCAGCGTGCCGTCGTCTCCCAACTTTCCGGCCAGCTGCAGTTCTGTCTTGAAACGAAACTCACTGCCCAGAATCTGCGCGGCAGTAGCCGTAGTCACCGCCTTCATTGTGGAGGCAGGCACCAAACCTGTATCTGCCATCACTCCAGTTGCTGCCGAAGGCTCGCCATCCAACGGCACCAGGCAGAACCCGACGAGCGAGCTTTTCATTCCAGGCTCAGCCTGAATTTTCCGGACTTCGGCGAGAACACTTTCGACATCAGCCACAGCCGGAAGGCAATAGCTGACCAACAAGGTAAGCAGGATAGATATGCGCATGGAAACAGGAAGAGGAGAAGCAAAATACCTCGATTCCTAAGCAAGCCAAGTTGCCATTTTCCCCTAGCACAGGAAGTGGTGGGCCCGGTCGGGTTCGAACCGACGACCAAGGGATTATGAGTCCCCTGCTCTAACCACTGAGCTACAGGCCCGTAATTGGAAGGACGAGAGGATAATTCATCCTTCTGTCGATTCAACGGACATTCTTTCATTCCACAAAAAACATCGCAATCACACTTAGCCTCGTTAAGCTCTTATTACTTTGAAGCCGAAAGCGATCAGTCTTGTTCTTTTACTTATGCTCAACTTCTGCCCGCTAAAAGCAGAAGAGAAAAAGAGCCCCTACCTTCCTGTTCCACCTAATGTAGAAACATACACTGATTTTCGAGAACGATCCCCTTTCCGCCGAACCATCGCGCTCTCGCAGTCTTTGGTTTTGACTGGGGTCGCAAGATTGAACGGTGATTTGGTTGCAACTCTGACTGACAAAGAAACTCGACAAACCAGAATCATTACTGAATCGACCGATAACGAAGGCTGGCAACTGATCGAAATTAAGGGACAGCAAACCGACCTTGAAACCCTCACCGCGCAGATAAGAGTGGACGGCGGAGAAGTGGTTTCAATTCGCTACGAAAAACTCCCTCCACCGAAGCGCCCGGTCATAAGCCGAAGCACTCCGGGGGGAGCTCCTGCCAAGATCAGTTCCGGTCAGGAAAAAGAAGCGAAGTGGGCTGCCGAGAATTATAAGAAAGGTTTTTCCTCCGATGGTTACCCCAAAGAGCCCCCTCCCGAAGTGGTGGAGAAACTCTCCCGAATCCCCGTTCAGCAAAGGGAAGCAATCAATCGGCATATGATTGGCCTTCGAAACAAGGGACTCGGTTTGGATGAGCGGCGCAAGATTTACGACGGATTACTGGATCGGGCCGTGCAGGGCAAGCGTTGAACTGCACCTCAAAAAGGCCAACACGTGTTCTTGCAGATACGCAG
>JAHDCN010000054.1 GCA_020629815.1 Verrucomicrobiota bacterium | reverse complement strand
ATCACTCTCGAGAACTAACTCGGTTCGAGGCCTACATAGGTGCCTTTTTCCCATTTCAGGCCCCATTTTTTCATCGCGATTAGGATACTGCGGAGCGACTCGCCTTTTTCCGTCAGCTCATATCCGAAGCGTTTTCCTCCGGGTGTGACGGGAACCTTTTCGATGATGCCGTGATGCAATAGGCGCTCCAGGCGTTCGGTTAGAATATTGGTGGGTATCCCTTCGGGAGATTCGCTGAACTCTTTGAAACGGGTGCGCCCCAGCATCAGATCCCGGATCACCAGCATCGTCCAGCGATCGCCGATCAAATCCAGCGTACAGGAAACCGGACAGGGAGATCGCCGCGCTTCGGAATGTTTTTTTTTGGCCACTTCAAAAACGTAGCGGAAAAAATTTCACTTGCAAATTACAAGTAAAACACTTTTATTTTGCAAGTAATGAAGATTGAGAGCCAACCTAACCTTGATGCGCCCGGTGCCGGGCTGCCGGCGCTGGAGTTATTTTTTGCCAAGCAGATGTTTCGAAATCATCGGCGGAAAACGAGTCGCGAACAGTCGGTGAAAATTTTTGAGCAGGAGCGGGATCAGATTCTTCAGTTGGTTGAAAACCTTTCAGAGGATGTTGCCTCCAAGCAGGTGCTGATTAAGAGGCTGCGCGGTCTCGAAGATTCCAGTCGGTTCTGGTCGGTCTACATGGTGCTGGATCACCTGAATATCGTGAACGGCCAGATCTGTCACATGATACAAGCCTTGCATAAGGGGAAGACTCCCACACGAGAGGCAAGTACCGCGACGGTGAAACCGACCTCTAACGACAGCGAAACTGTGGAGCAGTTCAGATCGGTTTGTGGTGAGTTTCTCGAAAAAACGGCTGCGTTGGATTCGCTGGAAACATCGGTGAAAGCTCCCCATCCCTGGTTTGGTCCGCTCGACGGTCTTGCCTGGCACAAGATGCTTGGCTTCCACATGGGACTGCACCGCAAGCAAATCGAAGTGATCCTGAAAAATATGGGTTAAGACCATCTCAAATGGACCTAACCCTGTTGAGTGTATGACCTAACCCTGTTAGGTCCCTGACCATACCCTATTGAATTGGCGAATCCAAAAGCTGCCATGATTCTCCGATTGTGTTTTCCCCGGTATTCTGTGTAGTTTCCTTCTGGAAGAACACCGGCCTTTTGATTGATTACCCCACACTCTCCTCTCTCGGTTTTGCCAATGATAATTGGCTGCTGGCGGTGGTGTTGTTTTCGGTCGGGGCATTGGTTTTCCTGCTGATTAGTTACCGGCGGTCTCCTCTCCGGGGCTGGCCTCGCTGGGTAGCGATGTTGTTGAAAGGATCGGGACTGATTCTGCTGGCTTTTTCCCTGCTCGAACCGGTGTGGTTAGACGAAATGCCGAAAAAAGGCGGGAATGATCTGGTGATTCTTGCCGACAATTCCCGAGGACTGGCAATTCAACAGCCGGGAGAAGACAAGCCGCTCGGCCGGGAAATGCAGGAAGCTCTGCAGGGAGACTCGGAAGACGTGCTTCCCGATTGGATGGCAAAGCTCAGCGATACGTTTCGCCTGCAAACTTATGTGTTTGATCGTCGATTGAAACGGAGCGGCAATTTTACTGAACTCGATCTTTCCGGTAACGCTTCCACTGTTCTCACTTCTTTGCGCAGCGTACGCAATCGCTACGCCCGGCGCGCTCATGCCGGCACTGTCATTTTTACCGATGGCAATGCGACGGACAGTGAGTCAATCGACAGTGTTTTGCAGGAGCTCGGTGAAGCGGCTGCGGAAGGCAAGCCGGTGGCCCCGGTGTTTCCAGTCGTAGTGGGGCAGCAGATCGAGGGTGCGTCTGATCTGGCGATTGATGCGATCTCGGTTTCGAAATCGGCCTTTGAAGATGCCCCGGTAACCATTTCGGTTTCAGCTCAAGCCCGGGGTGATCTGCGTGCCGCAGAGTTGTTCGCCATCGATGAGAAGGGCAAAGAGGTGCACGTCGAGCCGGTGGCATTTCCCGACAGGGAGGAGGAGGGAATCAGGGAGTCCCAGGTTCGGATGAAAATCGCCACGGTGCCGGAGGGAATCTCTTTTTACCGAATTGGGATTCGTCATCCCAAAGGAACGGAGTCTCCACCCAAGGAGCTGACAACGGAAAACGATCAGCGCATCGTCTCGGTGGACCGGGGTCGTGGGCCGTATCGGATTCTCTACGTCAGTGGTCGCCCGAACTGGGAATACAAATTCATTCGTCGTTCGATAGCGAAGGATTCCGAGATTGACCTCGTGGGTCTGATTCGTATCGCGAAGCGGGAACCGAAGTTCGAATGGCGCGGACGAACCGGTGAAAGTAGCAACCCTCTGTTTCGGGGCTTCAACAGCGATGTTCCAGAGGAAACGCAGAAATACGATGAACCGGTTTTGGTGCGGCTGAACACGAAGACGAAGGAGGAGCTGCGAGATGGTTTTCCCAAGTCTGCCGAACAGCTGTTTCTCAACTATCGAGCGATCGTTCTCGATGACGTGGAGGCGGAATTTTTCTCTCAGGAGCAGATGGATTTGCTCGACCGATTTGTTTCCCAGCGCGGCGGGACGGTGGTGATGCTGGGTGGTCAGGAGTCCTTCCAGCAGGGAAAATGGAACAACACAGCCGTCGGCAGAATGCTGCCAGTTTACCTCGATCAGACCGGGCGGGGTGGGCCTTCTTTGTATGCTACCTACAATCTGAGCCGGGAAGGTTGGCTGGAGCCGTGGATGCGACTGCGCGGAACGCAGACAGATGAAGAAACCCGGCTCGCTTACATGCCGGAGTTTTTCTCGGTGAACCAAATTCAAGCCATCAAACCGGGAGCCAGCATTCTGGCGACAATCACCGACTCGCGCGATCGCCGTCTTCCCGCTCTGATTACCCAGCGCTATGGCGAGGGCAAGACGGCAGCTCTCACGATTGGAGACATGTGGCGCTGGGGAATGAGAGATCCCGAGTTGCAGGAAGATTTGGCAAAGTCCTGGCGACAACTTTTGCGCTGGGCTGTTGTCGAGGTTCCTGGAAGAGTGACACTGGAGACACAGTCAGTTTCGGACGGGACCTTGCCCGTGACCGAAGTGACCGCGCGCGTTCGTGATCGGGAGTTTCGCCCTCAGGATGATGCTTCCGTGAAATTTGAGGTGGCTCAACACTTTGCCAAAACTGAGGAGGGTGAAAAGCCGGAGCCGCGCTTGTTGAATGGCGAGCCAAGTCTCGAGGAAGCAGGCGTCTTTTCGACCCGCCACTTTGCCGATGAAGAAGGGGGATTTCGCTTAAAAGCGACTACTCGCGATGGGGAAGGAAAGGTAATCGCAGAAAGTGAATCCGGCTGGGCTCTGAATCCAGCAGCCGAAGAATTTCGATCCATCGGTCCAAATCGCGATCTGTTGGAGCAAATTGCCAACGCTACCGGGGGGAAGGTTTTTGAAATCGGGCAACTCGACCAACTGGTGACAGCGTTGTCGAAGCTGGAGGTGCCAGTGTTGGAAATCAAAGAGAAGCCACTTTGGCATACACCCTGGTTTTTTCTGCTGGCGTTGCTTTGTTTTCTGGGAGAGTGGGGATTACGGCGATGGAAGGGGATTCTGTGATGACCAGTGTTTTGTTTCAAAGAGGTTTGTTTACGATCGCCTTGTTGGGCTTGGTCTTTTCGTCGCCTACACAATCGCAGGAGAAATCGGCTCACGAAATTGTTTTGGTTCTTGGCCTTGAGGGAGCAGAGGAATATCGTGAGGTGTTTCAAAAAGCTGCGGGCAACTGGAAGACTGCAGCTGAAAAAGCAGACGTCCCGGTGTTCACCGAAAATACATCGGCCGGATTGGAAAAGCGGCTCGGGGAAACGGCAGCCGATGAGCTGTGGATCGTCCTGATTGGTCATGGAACCTTCGATGGCCGGGAGGCGAAATTTAACGTTGAAGGCAAGGATTTTACTGACAGGGATCTGGCTGTTTGGGTGAAAGGCTACCCGGGCGAATTGAGCATCATTAACACGGCCTCAGCCAGTGGATCGTTTGTCCCGACGCTTTCCAAAGAGAATCGCATTGTAATAACGGCGACCAAGAGTCCAGCCGAGTATTTCTTCACCCGATTCGGCACCTATTTTTCCGAAGCAATCGGAGGACTGCCAGCTGCTGACTTCGATAACGATCAGCAGGTTTCGTTGCTGGAGTGTTTTCTGTACGCTTCCAGACAGGTTGAGGAGTTCTTCCAGAAGGAAGGGCGGATCGCTACGGAGCATGCTTTGATCGACGATACCGGAGACAAGATGGGAACCCGCTCTGATTGGTTCGAAGGTATTACAGCAGTCAAGGTCGCTGAGGATGGTGCGGATCCGGATGGCGAGCGCGCCCGGCAGAAGGTGTTGGTGAAGAATGATTTTGAGCGACAGCTCACCGCTGAGCAGATCAAGAACCGGGATATCCTGGAGCGAAAAGTGAGGGAGCTGCGTCGCAAAAAAGACGAGCTGGACGAGGGCAATTATTATCGTGATCTGGAAAAATACTTGCGTCAGCTGGCTGAGATCTATCGTGAGGTAGAACAAAAATCAGCGAAGAAAAAATGAAATGGCAGTGGGATATCGGGAAGCGTTCGCAGCTGGCCCGGGGCGGTAGAATTCTGGGTGGCGTGGCGTTTGCCGTCATTGCTGCAGGATTGCTTTTCGCCAAAGTGGAGCCAGCCTGGTTGAGCTGGACTTTGTTCGGAATCTGTCTGGCGGGATTGTTGATCGTTTCCTTTTGGCGATCGAGGGAAAAGGAGGAAAACAAGGAGGAGGACTTGATTGATATGGCCCGGCAGGCCATTCGGGCTGAGTCTGACCGGCTCGACGCCAAGCGGGCTGATCTGGACAAGGTGCTGACTGCCTACGGGGAATGGATGGAGTTTCCTGACTTCGATGAATTGCAGAGTCTCGACTGGCAGAGTGAAGAGCATTTGCAGTTCGACTCCCGCGTTGCCGAACTGCTCGACGCGGAATCGGAACAAATGCTCGCCCGTTTCTCGGATGGCAACTACTGGTCGGACGGGAAATTTGATACCATGACGCTGCTCTCGGACGTCTACGAGTTCATGGTTTCGATTGCGAAGATCTACAAGCCTGAGGCGGAATATCCCCTGTTGGAGACTGATCTTGAATCGATCCTCAAGGCGGTTAACCGAGCCTCACTCCAGGTGATACTTTTGCTGGAAGAGCTTCCCGTTCTCGAAGTGCAGCAAATGAATCTGCGCAAGATTTCCGATGGGGTTCGAACCGCCAGCAATCTGCGCAAGAAATACGACAAGTTGCAGCCGATCATTGAGCCGGCGCGCTACGTCTGGCAGGGCGGGAAATTTGTGGTGATGTCCAATCCAATGGTTGCCCTCGGTTGGATTGTCGGTTCCGAGCTGGTTTGGAAAGGTGTGAAAAAGCTGGGTGCCAAAGCGCTGAATGTTTATTTGCTCAGTCTGGTCCGGCAATCGCTGGGAATCATTGCCTGGGAGACCGCGGGTATTTACGACAAGACGCATCGCTTCCGCGGGCCTGACTGGACGTTCGGGGTGGAGTTGGCGCATCTCCTAAGTGAATTCGAGCAACACCCGAAGAGTTTAAACAAAGCTTTCACTGCGCTGGGTTCTCTGCCTTTGCGCAGCAATTACGACCGGTTATTTCTGTATCGATGTGTGGCGCAGCACAAGAGTCCACGGCCGCAAAAGTTTGCTCAAGGTGAGGTGTTTTCTCACGAGGTCAGAGAAAAACTCTTCACTCAGTTGATGGAGTTTTTCTCGAAACATGTAGAACGCCACATCGAGGTCGATGCGAAGACAGCTGCTAAATGGAAAGAGGGCGTCGTCGATCGTTTACAGCTGGGAAGGGCTGAGCGCGCTTTGCCGGAAGGCTGAAAAGCGAAGGGGGCTAGTCGATGTCGATACCCTCGTGCTTGAGAACTTTTGCCAGAGCGGTCTCCATCGTGTGACGAGCTTCAGCTGTTGTCTGGTAAAGATAGTTGTGCAATGCCGCGTCTTCCGTATTCCTGCTTTCGCATTGGGCACTGTACTCCTCGAACGCAGAAAGGCTGCTTAGCAAATTTGCCAAATGCTGCGGACACTCGCAATCGACGACTGAGGTTCTGCTGGCCAGTTCGGAAAGTTTTCTGTCGGAGAATCTCCGGGGAGGAGTTTCCCCGCTCTCCACCTCAAGCTCGAGTGGCGTTTGCGGTGGGAAGGATAGAAACTTTTCCAGCTCTTTGCTGTTCGCAGCGATCCGAATCAGATCGTCCGGTTGGATCGGCCCTTTCAAAGGAATGATGGAGCTGTTCGGGGATTTGTCTAACTCATCGAGGGCATCGGAATGAGCGAACCGGTAGATAACGATTATCAGACTGACCGAGTGGCGAACGAGAATGTCGCGAAGTCCATGAACGGTTTCGGCAAACAGGGTGGACTCATCGAGAATGAGGAAATCGGCAGAACCCTGCTTGAGAGCCTGATCCATCGAGTCGATGTCTGCAAATTCACCGATCAGTTCAAGATTTTGGCCTCTGTCGGCCGCGCTCCTAACTTCGTTGCGGCTGGTACCGCCAACGAAAACCACCCGGGCCGGACTGGATCCATTTTGGGAACCGGCGAGGTCTGAACCATTTACTTCGAAGAACCGTTCCTGAAGTTTCTCATCCGATAGCTTTGCGACCTCGCCGATTGCGTGTCCCTGATCAACCAACTGCTTCACTCGGATTAGTCGATCGACATTATCCCGGGAGTAGAGCCGGCGCTTGGAGTCGGTACGAACGGGCTCCACAACATTGTAGCGCCTCTCCCATATGCGCAGCAGATGCGACGAAATCCCTGTGAGGCTGGAAACCGCACTGATCCCGTAGAAGTCATCTGACTTTGTGTTTTTGGAGGTAGCTGCACCCATAAGTGATTGACGAAGTGAGGATAGAGAAAGCCAAATTCTCAGTCGTGAAGGTAGTTACGTTCTCCTCGGGAGGGTGGATTCGAAAGCATTTTGTACAATTTTTGTCGAAAAGATGTTGAATCTTAGTCATGACTAGGTAAAATTTAGTCACAACTTAGACAAAGACATGGCCAAGCAGGAAAAACCAGAATTGAGCGACAAGGAGAAAGATCGTTTATTGATGGAGCGAATTGCCTCTGGAGACCGCGAAGCTTTCGACGAGCTGAATCAGCGATTCGCACCAGTGATTTATGCAACATCGATCAAGGTGTTGAAACACGTTGAGGATGCGCAAGACGTCACGAATGACGTTCTTCTCTCTATCTGGAAGAAGGCAGAGACCTTTCAGTCGGCGAAGGGCTCTCTAGTCGGATGGATTTGCGCTACCACCCGGAATCGTTCCATCGACCGGGTGAGGGGATTTCGCAGACGTGCTGCCTTGTATGACCGATATGAAGAGTCTCTGGATGATCCAAGCAAGGAGCCCGGTGACAAATTGCGGACTGAGGTTTACCGGCACGATGCCCGGAAGATATTGAAAGAGGCAGTAATTCATTTGTCTCCAGAGCAGCGCGAGGTGATCGAACTTGCCTATTTCGAAGGGCTGACACAGCGCCAAATTTCTGAACGAATCTCCCGTCCGCTTGGGACTGTGAAAGCCCGAACGCGGCGTGGTCTTATGCAACTGCGCGGTTTGATACGCGAAAAATTTTCGGATGAGATCGGCGGCCTGATTGTCGGACTTTCTGCTTAGCTTGCCTTCACGAAGTTCATTATGAGCAAACGAGATTCTGGGAAACACGTGGTTATCGTTGGCGCCGGTCCTGGCGGCCTGACTGCAGGTATGCTTTTGGCTCACCGCGGTGTCCGGGTAACTATTGTTGAAAAAGATTCCCGTGTAGGTGGCAGAAATGCTGAGCTGAAGTTGGGCGATTACTCTTTTGATACGGGGCCGACTTTTTTGCACCAGAAGTTTGTCCTCGACGAAATGTTCCGTGAGACCGGGAGGGATAGCAGCGACTATCTCGACTTCGTCAATCTTGATCCGATGACGCAGCTGACGTGGGGTGACACCTCTCTGCGCACGACTTCGGACCGCGAGAAGATGGCGAAAGAAGTGGAGCGCGTCTTCCCGGGAAGTCGCGCGGGATTCGAGCGTTTCATGGACGACCACGCGACCAAGTTTCGCCGGATCTATCCTTGTTTACTGAAGCCATATCAATCTCTCAGCTCCTACTTCAGCCCATCATTGCTGAAGGCCTTTCCCTATGTTGCCACGAAAAATTCCGTGATCGATGTGTTGGCCAACTACTTTGATGATGAACGCCTTCGGCTGGCGTTCACCTTCCAGGCAAAGTATCTCGGTATGTCCCCGTGGCAGTGCCCGGCTCTGTTCAGCATTCTTGCGTTCACAGAGTATCGGTATGGCGTTTATCACACTCAGGGAGGGCTATGTAAAATTTCAGAGGCGATGGCTAAAGTCATCGAGGAAGAGGGCGGCGACATTCGTTTGGATACTGAAGTCGATGAAATCCTGAGTATGGGCAGCCGACTGACAGGCGTGAAGCTCACAACCGGTGAAATTATCAATGCCGACTCCGTCATTGTGAATGCCGATTTTGCCAAGGCGATGACATCTCTTTTCAACGGTTCCAGTGTGCCTGAGCAGAAAATGCGGAAGAAGAAATTCTCCTGCTCGACCTTCATGCTTTACCTCGGGGTAGACAAGGAATATGCGGATGAGCCTCACCATCATGTGATCTTCGCGGATGACTACGCAAAGAACGTCGCGGATATCCAGTCTGAAAAGAATCTTTCGGATGACATGTCCATTTACATCCGGAACTCGTCAGTCACTGATCCGCATGTTGCCCCGAAAGGTCATTCCGCCTTGTATCTTCTGGTGCCTACGATCAACCACCGCCATGGGATGGATTGGGATGAAATGAAGCACCAATATCGAGACAAGGTTCTCGAGCGGGTTGAGCAGACCACCGGAATGAAAGATCTTCGCGATCACATCGTGGAAGAGAAAATTCTTACACCGGCAGACTGGGCCAGCCGCGGGGTGTTTTTGGGCGCTACCTTCAACCTGTCTCATAATCTGGGACAGATGCTGTATTTCCGTCCGCACAACCAGTATCAGGGTTTTAAAAACTGTTACCTCGTTGGTGGCGGAACCCATCCGGGATCCGGACTGCCTACCATTTATGAGTCCGCCAGGATCAGCTCGAATCTGATCTGCGATGAAATCGGGCTCAACTACAACACCGTCGATTTGGCCTCAGATTACCTCGCGTCTGCATGACCCAACAGGGTTAGGTCGTGGAGGTAACAGGGTTAGGTCATTGAAAATCATGAGACCCATCCGATTTCTCCGTCTGTTTCGAATGCTGCTGGGCAAAAGCAGTAAAATCGATATTCGGGAGATTCAGGAAATGGGTTTATTGCCGGTGAAGATCGCGCAGATGTATGCGGTCCGCTCGGATATAATCGGGGTCGAGAAATCGCGAGCCTTGCAACCACTGTTGCAGCGCAACATCCCGGCATCACCGACAGATTTTCGTAAAAGGCTGGACTCAGTGGCGGGCAGTAGACTGTGGGATGACTTAGTTCAATTAGATGAGACGCCTCTGGCAGTGGCCTCTTTGGGCCAAGTGCACCGTGGGCGTCTTCGCGATGGTTCAGAAGTGATCGTGAAGGTTACCAAGGACGACTTCGAAGAGCCCTTTCGTCGCGATGTGGCCGCCCTGCGTTCGATTATTAAAACGGCCATTTTCTTCTATCCGAAACTGAATCGGGTTGCTGATCCTCTCGGCGTGTTAGCTTCAGTGGAGACAATGACGCTGCGGGAAATGGATTTGCGCAATGAACTGGCCGGGGCGCAAAAACTGGAGGCGGTTCGTGCGGAAGCTTCGAATCGGTTGCCACATTTGAAAAAATTGTCATTTCCCAAAGTGTATCCGGAATACACGGGTAGGGATGTTCTTGTAGCCGACTACGTCGAAGGACCAACTTTGAACGACCGGATTGCAGAAGGTTCGGTCGATTATGACTTTCTTCTTCTCTTGTTTCGGATACACGGCTACTTCCTTTTCAATCGAGGTGTCTTCCACGGAGATCTCCATCCGGGTAATGTGATTGTCGATGAAGCCGGGCAATTTTGGTTCCTCGACAATGCCAATGTGGAAGAGATTCCACCAAATCTGGCTGCTGGTATTTTGGAAATGCTGCGTCTGTTGGGCAGTGGGCAATTCGCCAAGGCTGCCGACGCACTCTATGCCCTTTCGGGGAAACGTCTCGATGCTCCCACGCTGGAAAAATTCCGTCGCGACTTCCTCGCTTTGTATCAGGATTTCCCCGGGAAAACCGTGGGCGAGGTGAGCCTGACCGAGAAGATGATGGCGACAATTCGCATGGCGGTGAACAGTGGTATGGAATTCCCCAGCGGTAGCTTTCCCCTGATTAAAAGCCTTATGTATCTGGATGGTATGGTCACCGAGACACATCCCGAATCGGTCTTGCTCGACGATGTTTCGAGATTTGTCAGCGACTTTCAATCCGAACCGAAATCAGCCGAGCTCAGGGCAACCCCTCAGCCGGCACATGTTTAACCCAACTTCACCCATATGAAATTTTCCTACTTTCTTATTCCCATTCTCTTTTGCGTGTCAGAAATCCAGTCCAGTGACTGGCCGCAGTGGCGGGGTCCCTCGCGGGACGGACAGGTTCAGCGAACCTCAGAGTTTCCGGAATCACTGAAGGACAACAAACTCGTCCAAAAGTGGTCGGCACCACTCGCCGAAGGATACTCCAGTCCAGTGGTTGCTGCGGGGAAGGTATTCACCTTTGAAACCCTGGATGAAAAATGGGAAATCGCCCGTGCTTTTGATCTGGCTTCCGGCGAGCAAGTCTGGGAGCAAAAGTGGGAGGGAGCGATGAAGGTTCCGTTCTTTGCCAAGAAGAACGGCAGCTGGGTACGCTCGACCCCGGCCACAGATGGCAAGGCTGTTTACTTTGGCGGTATGCGTGATGTCCTGGCTAAGCTCGATGTCGAGACCGGCAAAGTTCTGTGGAAAGTGGATTTCCCGAAACGAGACGGAACTGAGCTGCCGACTTTCGGCTACGTATCCTCACCGCTTCTTGATGATGGGTCGATCTACGTTCAGGCCGGAAGTGCCGTAACGAAACTGAATGCGGAAACCGGCGAGACAATTTGGCGGGCAATGGAAGACAATCGCGCGATGTTCGGCAGTGCGTTTTCCTCGCCGGTTTTGGCTACTATTCAAGGCAGGAAACAGTTGGTCGCGCAGACACGGATGACCCTCGGTGGAATCGATGTCGCTACCGGAAAGCTTCTCTGGTCCACTCCGGTGAAAGCATTTCGTGGCATGAATATTCTGACTCCCACGGTGATCGATAATCGGGTCCTAATCGCAACCTACGGCGGCGGCACTTTCCTTTTCGATGTGAAAGCAGGTGCGAACGGGGCCTTGTCGGTTTCGCAAGTTTGGAACAATGAAAAGCTGGAGGGTTATATGGGAACACCGCTTGTCGTGGGAAACCATGCCTTCCTTCATGGGCGTGATCAGCGACTGCATTGCATCGACTTGAAAAGCGGCAAAGCAAGCTGGTCCACCGATGAAAAGTTCGGACAATACTGGTCATTGATTCGTAAGGGTGAACGTATGCTTGCCCTCGATCAGAAGGGTGAACTGCTGCTGTTTGATGCCTCTCCGGATAAATTCCAACTGCTCGATCGGAGAAAAGTTTCAAAAGAGTCAACCTGGGCTCATGTGGGGCTGACCGGAGATAAAATTCTCATTCGTGGATTGAAGAGCTTGTCTGCTTTTGATTGGAAATCCGGCGAAGCTGAAGCGGTCACGAGTGTGGTTGCTGCCGGGGAGTAGTATCGTCATTCTTCTTTGTCAGCCGGAAGTGAGTCAGAGATACGAGCACAAAGCTGAGCATCATCAGCAGATACCACGCCCAGAACTTTTGCAGAGAGACCGGTTTCCAGCCATTCTCCTGACTTGGGTAGACCCAGGCGCGAGCGTAGGTGCCGGCATTTTCCGCAATCCAAATTGCGAAGGCGACCGCGATCAGCCCAATGAGAAGAGGCATCTTTCGATAGGTAGTTCCTGTTCGGAAGACGATAGAAGTCCGGCAAAACAATACGAGCGAGAACCCGATCAACATCCATCGGATATCGACAGTGAAGTGGTGAGTGAAAA
The DNA here is from genome assembly GCA_020629815.1 of Verrucomicrobiota bacterium. GTDB lineage: Bacteria > Verrucomicrobiota > Verrucomicrobiia > Verrucomicrobiales > DEV007 > Arctic95D-9. The sequence continues at coordinate 680 of JAHDCN010000054.1, read as the reverse complement.
AATTGGCGTAAGCGAGAATCGCGAGGACAACTGTGACTCCAACCGGTGGGTAGTTTTCAAATCGAAAATCCAATAGACGCCAGGCCCGCGCGATATAGCTGCCTACTGCGGAGTAAAGGAACCCGGCGAACAAAGGCACCTGGTAAACACGGAAAATGACCCCTTCATCCGGGTAGTTCCAGGAACCGATTGCAGGAGACGTTTTAAACCATTCCATTGCTGTCGCGAGCACGTGAAACACCAGAATCACCGCGACTTCCTTTTTGTGCTCTAAGCGAAAAGCAATCAGGGCAATTTGAAGACCCAGCGCATAGAGAAAGAGAAAGTCCGAGCGGCTCAAACCCGCGCCACTGGTCCAGTTTTTTGTGAGTAACATTCCGGAAAGCAGGAGTAGCCCAAAAAGGCAGGCACCGACTTGTGTTCGACCAAACCAAACGATCTCGCGCAGTTGCAATGGGTAGTTGCGGTCCAATAATGTAGGAGCATTCATGTTCCCAAGCTGCCGCCACTCAATGAAACTGTGATGAATGATCTGTGAAATCGATGTGAAAAGACCACGATTCCCGATTGAAAACTTGAATTTATTTCGGTTTTCTTAAATAATAACTCTTCAACTGAACAACACCTGCCCTGCCATGGCTGCTGAATACACGGAAGATCACATCAAGTCTCTCGAACCG
>JAHDCN010000053.1 GCA_020629815.1 Verrucomicrobiota bacterium | reverse complement strand
AAGGCACTTCCCCATCCCCTGTTTTCTCGCCACCCAATACCCAGGCCAAATTGAATCGGGCCACTTTTGATCCGGCGCTTTCGAAGTGTAGGTAGATCCAGCCTTCACTCGGAGTCTGTGGCCGACCGGCCGTGAGGGACGAATAGGCAAATGTCCCTTCCGTGACCAGTCGTTTCACAGGCCAGGTTTGGCCGCCATCAAAGCTGGCCCAAACCGTCCCGTGATTTCTGCCCTTTTTGCTGTCGCAATTGCTGTAGATCAAAATGTCTTTGCCCTGCACCGGCAATCTCGTCAGGCCCGCCATGCATCCGTAGTCAGTATCCTGCGGACCATCGGGCAGGATCTCGCAAAGGGTTGCTTCGCTCCAAGTCGCGCCGCCGTCGTCACTGTAGGCAGTCCAGCGACGCAGCGGATTCTTTCCCTCCGGCGCCCAGTGCCGCCGTGAGTTGTAATAGATACGACCGTCTGACAATTCAGCGATCATCGCCTCTCCAGTGCCGAACTCAGAAAACGGCGCACTGGTGTTCCAGGTTTTTCCACCATCGTCGCTGTAGATCGCGTTGGTGTAATGGGTGGGAAAGAATTTCTCCGGTCGGTTGCCCTTACCGTATTCCCGCGACGGACGAATCAGTCGCCCCTTGTGCTTGCCGTGACGCAGCGTGATGCCGTGTTCGTTCATGTGCATCGACGGCGGACGAGTTTTCCCCTGTTCCGGAAGAATCTTCACTTCGTCGTCGGGCTGCCAGCTTTTGCCGTCGTCCTGGCTTCGGTAAACCATAAGCGGCGCGGGTGGGTGCGCCGTTTCGACAAAAGCCAAAATGTCTCCGCTGGTTTCGTCGACGGTAGTGCCACCGCCATGAAAGCCCGGATTGGCGATGGTGATTTCCGGCCCCCAGGTCTTGCCTCCATCTTCGCTCCGGCGCGCGCGAATGTGCTTACTGCCAAGGGTCACCAGGACGGCTCCCTTCTTCGTCACTACAACATTAGGAAATCGCTCTCCGGCAAAAACCTGCTGAATTTCGAGCGGATCGTCCTTTTTCAGAAATGGTTCGACTGATCCTTCGAATGGGGATTCCGCGACTGCCCAGCTAGACGAAACCAGCCAGCCAAGCAGGCAAAGCCCATATCTTATTTTTCTCATTTGTCCGCCTCGATCATTTGTAGAGCCTCCTTCGCCATTCTCCGGCCAAACTCTTTGTATCCTTCTCCGGAATAGTGAAGGTCGTCTTTGATCTCTTTGCCTTTGCGATTTTTGCCGTCGTTCAAATCGTCAGTATCCACCCAGACGAAATTTTCTGCTGAATCAGCCAGTGCCACTTGAGCCTCGCGGACCACCGTCCAATGCGGATACCTTTTGTTTTCCATATCGAAATCGCTCAGCCGGCCAATGACGAAGTTCATATCTTCGCGCCCGAGGTCGGCACTGAGTTGATCATACAGGCCACGCAGACTCTTCTGATAAACGGGACCCCAGCTCATCTTGGCATCGCGCTCCCCCTGCATCCAAAAGAAGGTCACCGAAGCGATTTCCTTATCTTCTATTGCCGGCTTCACTTTTTTCATCAAACGGTCATACAGGTCACCACGCTGTTCCTTTGGCTCCGCACCGGAAGGATCGGTCCACTGCTTGTACCAGCGCAAAATCGGCTGACCCCCCAAGGCATCCTGAATCACCAGAACATTTTCTTTACCCAGCGCCTTCTCCACCGCCGGAGTGAACGCCTCATCGGGACGATGGCCCTGCATATTTGACTGCCCGGAAAGGATGAACAGATGAATTCCTTTTTCCTGAGAAAATCCGGAAACTGCAGAGAGCAAACAAGCGGTAGTCACCAAAAGCCATTTCATGTTGCGACTGTATCGGGATTTGCGCCGCAAGGGCAATGATGATTTTTTCCGATATGGGAGACTCCCGAAAACAACGAAGCTGTCATCCGCAGGACGAATCGCTGTTCGCCATCGAGCAGGTTCCGCAGCTTCAACAGGCGGTGCAGGATCTCTCCTGGCTGAGGGAACGCGGGTATGCGGAAAATTCGGCAACCAAGCTGGTGGGAGACCGCTATAGCCTGACTCAGCGACAACGGATTGCAGTCGGGCGCTGCGCCTGCAGTGACCGGTCTCTGAAATTGCGCAGCAGCAATCAGCGGGCAGCTACCGATTTCGAAAATGCGGTGATCTGGATTGACGGCTTCAATTTGCTCACGACTCTCGAAGCCGCACTGGGAAACGGCATTCTACTGCTGGGGCGGGATGGTGCGCTTCGCGATATGACCAGCATGCATGGCAACTATCGCCTTTTAGAAGATACTCGAAAGGCGGTGACCATGACGATTAGTCACCTGAGTTCGCTATCGATTCACGAAGTGGTTTGGTTTCTTGATCAACCGGTTTCCAATAGTGGCAGGCTGCGATCTGCGATTGAAGATATCGCGGGTGAGGAAGCGACCACAAATCATGAAGTTCAAGTCGTAGCGGATCCGGACCCGTTGCTAAAACAAGCTGGCAATGAGGAGATCGTCGTCAGTGCAGACAGCGCCATTTTGGATAGCGGTGTGCTATGGTGGAATCTGGCAGCCGAAATCGTTGCTGCAGAGTTGCCGGAAAGAAGAGTTTTGAATCTGGGAGGAGAAACGATCGAAAGATGAGGCGTGACCAGATTGATGATGAAGTCTATGCCAAGGTCATGTGGGGCGACGCGCCTCAGGATATTGTCAATTGGTTGGTCAGGGAGAAGAGGCTGACTTCTGCACAGGCAAAAGTTCTGGTCGAGGATTCTGTCAAAGAGAGGCGCGCAGAAATCCGGGAACTCGGAATTAAGAATCTCCTGCTTGGGATTTGCTGTCTGATCGTGGCCGGGATCCTTGGATTCCTGGTGTTCGCGAGCTACGATGAACCAAGAAACCCAGCACGGAGAGAAGGGACCGAAATTGGATTTGTACTTCTAATTCTGGGCTTTGGTATCCACAAAACAGTAGTGGGGCTGATTCGCCTGCTTTCCGGAAGATCAGACGGTTCGGTTTCGGATATGTGGTAAAATTGCTACCTCAACCGAATGTCATTCCGAGCGAGCTTCGTTCGCTACTTGGAAATTTTAACCCGTCCATCCGCATATCCTACCACTTGCTTCCCGCCAATTGCGAACGGAGCCTTCAAGATCACGGTCTCAGGAGACAAATCGGACAATTGAAAATTAGAGCTCTCTTCCATCGGGACCAAGTAGAGAATCTGGCCCTTTTTCCCGTCTTCGTTTTCGACCACTAAGACCTTTGAGATCTTCTCAACGGAAGTTTCCAGATCAGAAAGAACAGCGGGCAAATGACCGTGCTCTTTCTCATAAAAACTCAAAGCCAGAAAGATTTGGCGGATGTTTGAACTGGCCTTAACTGCACCACCTCGTTTAGAAAATGTTCGCGGCCAAAGAAAGGCCGCTAATAAGAAAATCAGAAGAAGCCCGATCGCAAAAGAATCGAACCAACGATGAAATCCTACTGGCCTCCAACTCTTCACAAAGCAGCCAGCAGCTTATCGTGAATTCCGCCAAAGCCGCCGTTGCTGAGCACCACGATCACATCGCCATCCTGCGCTTCTTCTTTCAGACGCTCGACAATGGCGTCGGCATCGGGTTCGTAAAAGGCAGGGGTGCCGGTGGCTTTCAGGCTCTCCATCACTTTCTCCGGATCTAGCCGTTCTTCTGGATCGAGTTTTTCGAGGCGATCGATTTGCGAAATACACACGGCGTCGGCGTGACTGAGCGCTTCCGGCAGGGTTTCCTGGAAAACGTTGCGCCGGGTAGTGTTGGATCGCGGCTCGAAAATCGCCCACAGTCGTTTACCTTCGTATTTGTAGCGCAGGCCGTCGAGCGCCTCACGGATTGCAGTCGGGTGGTGAGCAAAGTCGTCGATGACGGTCACGTCGCGATCGGTCACGCCGCGCACATCCTGACGCCGCTTGATGCCACCAAACTCGGCCAATCCTGCACGAATCGTTTCGGGATCGACTCCGCCAAACCTTGCCGCTGTGATGGCCATCGCTGCGTTGCGCACGTTGAACTCGCCATGCATGGGCAGGAAGTAGGATTCGCCTTCGATGGAAAAACGGGCACCTTCTTTGTCGTAGGAGATGTCAGTGATTCGGGCGTCGCAGTTTTCCCCAAGACCGACTTTCTTCGACGGAGCGTGGGCTTCTTTCTCCACCACTTCGAGGCAGTTCTCTTCGTCGCCATTGAGCAGGATCAGTCCGTTTTGCGGAACCAGACGCACCATGTGACCGAAAGTCCGCTTCACCGCCTTCAGATCATCGAAGATGTCGGCGTGATCGAACTCCATATTGTTCACGATTGCGACCTCTGGCAGGTAATGAATAAACTTGGAGCGCTTGTCGAAAAAGGCGGAGTCATACTCGTCGCCTTCGAGAACGGTGATGCTGGAATCGTCGGAAAAACGGGCACCTTGATCAAGCTTGGCTGGAACGCCACCGATCATGTAATTCGGGTTCTTGCCGGCGAATTCGAAAATCCAGGTCAGCATTGTGGTCGTCGTCGTCTTGCCGTGGGTGCCGGTGACCACATAGTTACTGCGACCGCGCAGGACCAGCTCCTTGAGCAATTCCGGCAGGGAAACGAAGCGCGTTTTGCTGTTCATCAGAGCCTCCACTTCCGGGTTGCCCCGGCTCTGGGCATTGCCGACTACGTAGTGATCGACATCATCACTGAGGTTTTCCTCTTTGTAACCGTTGAGAATCTGGATACCCCGGTCTTCGAGGAAAGACTTCATCGGATCGTAAACACCCGAGTCTGAACCGCTTACCCGATAGCCGGCATCGCGAAAGGCAGCTGCCACCGACCCCATCGCCGTACCGCAGATGCCCATAAAATAGAGGTGTCCCTTTTCGTTTCCGCTTTTGTCACTCATATGGTCGCCTTGATTGGTTGCTTACCCGCGAAATCCGGTGCATGCAACGCTTTTGATCCATTTGAGACACTGCAAGTCACCAACGATATTACGCAAAAAAACGAGACGGTAAGACGCGATTGACCCCCTAGCCCAATGGGCGATGTTCCAGACATATGAGTAAATTCGTGCGGCACGGTTCGCAGCAGTCAAAAGGCGTCAAAAGCGCCCTGATCCTGGGGGTTTTGTGGGCAATTGGAATCGCTATCCTGTGGACAATTTTCCGGGGAGAAACCGAGCCTGGCGGCATGGCCAACTTTCTCGGGCGGTTTCACCCGTTGATTGTCCACTTGCCGATCGGCATCATTCTATTGGCAGTCGCCATGCAATTGGCAGGGGCTGTTCTAAAGATCGGGGGCCTACAAGGCGCCATGCCGTTTATCCTCTGGGTCGCTTTCCTATCCGCCATCGCCTCTACCTTAATCGGTTACCTGCTTATGGGTGCCGAAAGCACGGCAGGAAAAGCAATGGACTGGCACCTTTGGTCTGGCCTGGGGGTGGTCGTTCTTAGTATGCTGGCGCTGGTTTTTTTCCTGAAAGGGAAGAAGCCTCTCTACATTTTGTCTCTCTATGCAGCCGCTCTTTCGACCGGAATCGCCGGCCATTTCGGCGGTGTAATGGTGCATGAAGCCGATTATTTGGCCGAGCACGCGCCAAATGCGCTGAAACCACTCCTTGGTGGATCCGCTGTGGCAGCAGTCGCAGCAGCAGATGGGGAACCCGCTGCGACGGAAGGTTCCACCGATGCGCCCGAAGAGACGCCGCTCGAAGAACAACTGGTCTATGCCAGCTTTGTCGCGCCGATTTTGGATAACAAATGCAACGAGTGCCACAACCCGAACAAAATCAAAGGCAAGCTGCGGATGGATACCCACGAGATGCTGATGAAAGGCTCTGAAGGGTCAGATTTTGCTACCGTTGATTTGGATTCACCGGATGATTCTGAGCTTCTGGTTCGGGTATTGCTACCCACCGATGATGATGAGTTTATGCCGCCCAAGGGAGATGCTCTTACCCCGGAGGAAATCGAACTAATCCGCCTTTGGATCACCAAAGGTGCCACGCAGGAACTGAAAGTTGCTGACCTCGGTGATGAACCAAAAGTAATGGAAACCGTTGCCGCAGTTGCCAAAGCCAGCGGTGATGGCGAGGCCGCCGCCGACGTCTGGGCACCCGAGTGGGACTCTCTTTCCGACGAGGAGAAACAGACTCGCCTCAATACCGTTCAGGAAGAGGCAAAGAAATACAATTTCTCAATCATGCCGCTTTCAGCTGAAGACGACCGCCTGCGGGTGAATGTCATCAACGCTGCGAGCGAATTTGGTGACGAACAACTCGCAACCCTCGATCCGGTAGCAGAACACATCGCCTGGCTCGACCTGGCCCGCAGCCAAGTGACTGATGAGGGCATGAGAGTCGTCGGGCACATGAGAAACCTGGAGCGCCTGCATCTCGAAAACACCAAGGTTGGCGATGAGGGAATCGCTCAACTGGCGGCCCTTTCCAAGCTCGAGTATCTGAATCTCTACGGCACTCAGGTTGGCAACGGCATTTTTGAAACCTTCAAATCCATGCCCGCACTGCGAAAAATTTACCTGTGGCAAACTAAAGCCGAAGCAGCGAGTGCGCGCCAGTTCGAGCGCAGCGTGAACCTGGAAATCAATACCGGAGTCGATCTGGAAGCAGCCGCTGCTGCTGCCAAGGCCGAGAAGGAGGCCGCCGATGCAGCTGCGAAAAAAGCTGAGGAGGAAAAGAAAGCGGCGGAGGCCAAGAAAAAAGCCGACGAAGAGGCGAAGAAAAAGGCTGCTGCTGACGCTGCGGCCAAGAAGAAGGCTGCGGAAGATGCTGCGAAGAAAAAAGCAGCGGAAGATAAGAAGAAGCAGGAAGCCGCAGCCAAAGCAGCGGCGGCCAAGAAAGCGGCCGACGAAGCCGCCAAAAAGAAGGCCGCTGAAGATGCAGCCAAAAAGCAGCCGGCCCCGGCTCCAAAGCCTCAGAACTAAAAACTCCTCCGGAACGCTTCCCGAAGATTTCCGCAGACGTAACCCTGTTAACTCACTGACCTAACCCTGTTGACTCTGCGAGCTAACCCTGTTTGGTCAGGGCCTACTTTGATGAAATCCAGTTATACGATTTTTTGCCTCGCCGCTGCGGCGATTTTGACCTCCTGCGGAGGGGATAAAGCGGCGGTTTCCGTTCGCGATTTACTACCGGAAGAGCAGGAATTTAAGCTGGCGAAGTCGACTACCGAGCGCTTCCGCTATGCGGCGAGAGAGACCTCCGGTAGCGGTCACGAGGGACATGCTCACGCTACGAAAGAGGGCGGTCCGCAATTGATTCACGACATCCCGGAGGGCTGGACCGAAAAACCGGCTGCCATGATGCGCGATGTGAACCTGGCCTTCGGCGAAAACGGCGAAGGCGAATGCTACCTTTCCCGCCTGCCCGGAGCGGGTGGCGGTCTGGAAGCCAACGTGAATCGCTGGCGCAAACAAATGGGCGCGGAACCGCTTACGCCGGAGGCTGTCCAAAAGCTGCCGAAAAAGACGTTGTTCGGTCAGCCGGCTACATTTGTCGATGTCAGCGGAGACTACGGTGGCATGAGCGGAACCGAGGGTAAGAAAAACTACCGGATGCTGGGACTGGTTTTGAGCAATAGCGCCGGAGCAGTTTTTGTGAAACTAATCGGCCCGAAAGCCCTCGTCGATGCCAACGAGAAACAGTTCAATCAATTTGTCGATTCGCTGGATGTGAAGCTTTGACGACATCCGGAATCCTTGTTCATCATTTTTAATCCTGTCAAAAGATGCCAAAATCCAAAATTGACTGGTCCCCTGCTAACTGGCCACGCCTGTTGTTCCGATTTTTTTCGTCCTACGGCCTCGCCGCGGTCGTGCTGGTTTTCCTGACCATCATTACATTATTCGGAACGTACTATCAGGTGGACAACGGCTTGATTGCTGCAAAACGGAAGTATTTCACTTCGTGGTTCCTGATTCACGAATTCTTCGGAAAATTCCCTGTCCCCCTTCCGGGCGGGCTTCTGCTGATGTTGATTTTGTTCATCAATATGACGATCGGCGCGGTGATCAAAGTGCGAAAGCGCTGGCGTGGAATCGGACTGCTAATCTCTCACTTTGGTATGTTGATGTTGCTCGCAGGAGGATTCGTCACGTTTGCTTTTGCCACCGATGGCAACATGACTCTGTATCAGGGAATGAAGTCCAGCCAGGTGCAAAGCTACCGCAAGTGGCAGATCGAGGTGCGCCCCGTGATTGGTGAAAATAAAGCCGAAAAGGCCTGGGTAATTCCTTCAGAAGCGTTGGAAAAACTCGACCCAAATGAGGGCAAAACCTACGACCTACCCGATCTACCTTTCGATGTCAGGGTGAGCCAATACTATAAGAACGCGAATGCCGTTCCGACAAGTGCACCCGTTTCCGCGAATGCACCCGGCAAAGAAATCGATGGTTTCAAGCTGCTTCAGCAGGAACTGTTCACCGAAGCCGAGCGAAACATTCCCGGCTGTGTAGCTGAGTTTGTCGGAGAGGACGGTGAGAAAGCAGAAACGATTCTTTGGGGTTACTCTTCCAAGTTTTTGCCCGATGAGAAACCGATGCCGTTTATTTTTGAAATGGGCGGGAATAAGTATGCCGCGCTGATAACCAAGAAGACCTGGAGCGTGCCGTTCGAAGTGCAGTTGGATAAATTTATTTTCGAGAAACACCCCGGTACGCAGATGGCGCGAAATTTTGAGAGTCGGGTGACCCGCATGGAATCTGATCAGCCGGAGAAAAAGGTCGAGATCAAGATGAATGAGCCGATGCGCTACGCCGGGTTTACCTTTTTCCAGGAATCCTACGGACCGCCGAATGCTCCGATCGAAGAGATGTTTTCCCAGTTTGCTGTGGCAGAAAACCCTGCCGATCAGTGGCCACTCTGGGCGCTGGTTATCACTGGCATTGGGCTGGCTATCCACTTCGTTATCAGCTTGATGGAATACTCGAAGAAATCCCGGTCCAATCGTGCCAAATCCTGAACCCGAATACCTATGAAGATCTGGAATAATTCTTTCCAAAACATTCGCGAGCAATTCTCAGGTAGTGGTGATCTCCAGATCGCCACCAGAAGAAAGTGCTCCACTGCGGCACTCTGGAGGTCACCAATGCTACTGGTAGCTACCCTAATTGCTTTGCTGGTTTTCCCGACAGTCAGTCACGCAGCGAAGGACATCTCTGTGCCGCTGGACTCCTACGAAACTTGGAGCGAGGAAGCCGTTGAGGCCTTCGACAGAATTATGGTGCAGGAAGGCGGCCGGGTGAAACCGATGCTGACCTACTCCCGCTTCAACATGATGAAGTTCCTTGGTGGTGGAACAAAAACCAAGTTTCAGACCAAAGACGGAGTCGAGCACAAAATTGGCTCTTCCGAAGCGATGATGGACATCCTGTTCAAAGGTGACCGTGCTCGCTTTCTGCCATTTTTCCTCGTCGAAGATTCGGCTGCGGTGATTCAAATCGGAGTATCGCCTAAGTCAAAGCGTGACCGCTATTCCTACGAAGAACTGATGCCCGGTCGAGCGAAGCTGGCGGAATTGGCGGAGAAGTATCGCGATAAGGCTAAGGCACATAGTCAGAACAAAGCTGTGAATCCCGATTTAACCCTCGATGAGAAAATGGTCCTCGAACTGGGAGGCGCCGTGAGCAGTTTCGAGTTTCTCCTCGGTCAGTTCGGTTTTGCCCGCAAAGGTGAGATGCTGGTCAATGAGCAGATTCTGCCGGACGAATTAAAGCAGCTGGCAACCAAGCTCGATATGGCAGAGATGCTGGACAAAATGCCGGAGATGACCATCGACCAGTTGTTCCAGACGATTCGCTCTGCCGCTGGCGGCACCGAAGACGAGAAGATGTTCAGCTCTGCGATGCGCCTGTTTTTCTTTCACGCCAACTCGGGAATCGGCGTGAATCTGATTCAGCCTCAAGACAAGGAAACCGAGAAGTGGGTCTCTGTGGGAGAAGCCATGATCACCGGTTTGGAGAAGAAAGACAATCGCCCCTGGGCGAAGGAAAAAATGGCTGCCACACAGAAGTTGGTGGAAGCCGCTAAAGAAAGTGATTCGGCTTTCGTGAACGTTGCGACCGAATTCTACGAAGGCCAGAAAGCGCTCGCCGGCCAGCGCAACAACGAAGGCAAACAAACCGATCGCGAAGTGAAATACTACAACGCGAAGTACTTCTCAAACTCGCTGGTATTCTTCATCATTGCCTTCGTAACGCTGGCGCTTAGCTGGCTGTCTCCCGGCAGTGGATTCGGCAAATGGATGCAACGGATCACGATTGCATTGAGCGTTATCGGGGTACTGCTTTTGATCTGGGGAATCACCCAGCGCTGCCTCATCCGTAATCGTCCACCGATCACCAATCTGTACGACACCATTCTATTTATCACGGCCACAGCAGTTCTGTTTTCTCTGGCGTTGGAATGGTTTACCCGAATTGGCGTAGGAACGATGCTCGCCGTGTTTACCGGTTTTGTCGGCATGTGGCTGGGTATCACTTTTGAAGCGAAGGAGTCCAGCGACACCATGGGTAAATTGCTCGCAGTGCTGGATACCAACTTCTGGCTATGGACTCATGTGACCATTATCAACATTGGCTACGCAGCCGGATTGATTGCCGCCTTCCTTGGTATGGTTTATCTCACCGGCGCCTTCGCAACGCGATTGATGGGCAAAGCCAAAGAGTCGCGAAAGTTTTTCAAGACTCTCAATCGCATGACCTACGGCACGGTGTGTTTCTGCTTGTTCTTCTCTTTGGTGGGAACCGTTCTCGGTGGTATCTGGGCTAACTACAGTTGGGGACGCTTCTGGGGCTGGGATCCGAAAGAAAACGGCGCCCTGATGATTTGTCTCTGGTCGCTGGTAATTCTGCACGCTCGCATGGGCGGCTACATCCGCGAGGTCGGCATTAATATGCAGGCGATCGTTCTCGGAGTGATTGTAACATTCAGCTGGTGGGGCGTGAACAATCTGGAAGTCGGGCTGCACAGCTACGGTTTCACCGAAGGGGTGGAACGGGCTCTGCACCTTAGTTGGAGCATCATGGGTTTGCCCTTTTTACTGGGCGTTTTCCTGTTCTTTATGGACCGCTCAGAGAAGCAGGCCAAGCTCGATGCAGGACGTAAGGATGATCTGGCAGCTGAGGGGGCGTAACGACGCAAAGTTATCCGTTAAGCCTCTTGATGCCAGGAGGTTACTGAGTTAATCACGATATAGACCACTTTGACTCGAGAGAGGTGATACGTTAATCGTAGCAAGCTAAGAGAATCACAGTTGGACAATCTGGCCCGCTTCAACCAATTACCGCGTAGCGTCGATTTCCGGCCAAAAAAAATTCATTTTACCGGTTTTACTGGGTGAAATGGTCTCAGGTGGACCTTCCACCTAGCTTGAACCAGCTATTCCTACGAAGAGGATCATTGCTTCGGTAGGAAATATATCCCGAGCGGTAGCCTTTGCGGTAGGGCTTGAAGCGAACTGTCATGAAAGACGAACGATTTGGTGAGATTCTTGTAGCTGGTCTCCTCGAAAACCGATAGTCCCGTCCTACCGTTCTCATCGACACAGACAAGGTTTCCTCTCCCGTATTGGAAATTCGGAAAGTATGACTGCGGGAGCGGTATCCTTTTGTAGACCGGTAACGGGTCAGGTCGAGATAGCTCGGTGTGCGATCTTTATGGCGAATGCTCTTTCCTCGTCCCGACACTGTAAATTTCGGATCTGACTTAATTCGGATATAGGTCGCAATCCGGTTGTCAGTTTCCGAGATTTCTTGAATTGCATTGTAAGGATCTGCCACGACTTCGATTCGATGAGTTCCACTTGCTAACCCATTGTAGCGACGGTCTTGCCAATAGAAGACCGACCCCGCATTGAGCTGCCCTGTCCAGCTAATGGTGTCATAGCGCCTCCCGTTTATCAAAACATGAAAAACCAATGTTCCTGTGATGTTGGCCGTGCCTCCGTTGGCAAAGGAGAAGTCCAGATAGACTGGATCAGTTGCTCCAAAAACTGTATCTCTTCGATGATGACCCGGCGTTTTTGAAGTCACGACTTTTCCTTCCCAACCACTCAATTGATAGGGATAAAGATTGGGCTTCTGAAGAGTTCCTGTAGTAGGGTTTGGCTCGGGATTCGGAGTGATCCCTTTTCGTTCCATGATCCGATAGTCAAGATTACTTGGAACCCGGAAGCGTTGGTAGTGGAGGGAGTACACGCTTTCGTCAGAACTCTGCGGCAGCATGGTCTGTCCATATTGAAACCAGTTTGAATACAATCTCTGAGTGCTTTTCATCTCAAAGTGGATCAGCTGATTACTGCTAGGAGTTGTTCTCGTGACAAAGTGATTATCTGCCCAGGAGAAGAAATCATTCGCATCGTTCATGACGCCTATCTCCTGATGAGCATGGATGGAAAACTTGAATCGCCCTTGTTGTGTTGCCATCCCGTTGGGATACAAGGTGAGAACCCAGCACTCATAGAGATTGGAAGGCAAAACGTCTCTGCTGATCCAATACCCCGAAATACCCGAACCGCGAATCTCGGACGGAACGCTGAGGCTGCTGGATACGATTTGGTAGGGAGGCGGCTGAATAGTAGCCTTTGATTCCTTTGCTCCAAAAATCAGGCAAAGAGTTGATACGAAAAGAAAAACAAAAAGGCGGTAGTTCTGATGTGATCTTGTTTTCATGGTGAATTCCATTTGTTGGTTCACCAAAAGAACTGACGAATCAGCCAGCTGTGACAAAATCAGAACATTTTTCTCACATAAAATGAGCCAGACTAAAGCCCAATCTATTTATCTCGCTGTTATTCAGGGAATTACTCCACTAAAAACTGTTTCCGCAATTTCGCTAATTCCCCTTTCAATCGCT
>JAHDCN010000052.1:9859-12891 GCA_020629815.1 Verrucomicrobiota bacterium | reverse complement strand
TGCCAATCCGCGAGATCGAAAAACTGGCTCTGACGCAAACCCTTCGTGCCTGCAAAGGCAACAAAGCAGAAGCGGCCCGTCGACTGGGCATCACTGAGAAGTCCGTTTACAACAAATTGAAACGCTTCGGACTGGCCTAGGTAAAGGCGATCCCGCGAACTTTCTCGATTTCCTGTTTCGAATCCTCAACCACACGAAGAGTTACTTCCTGCCAATCCGAATCCAACCACGACACATCCTCCTCTTCCCGAAGTCGCAATTCCGTTTCCCCCATCCGCTGGTGAAAAGAACGTAGCCCGAAAGAACCCGAACCACCTTTCAACTGATGCGCCACATTGATCGATTCCTCCAGGTTTGCATCAGCACTGTCGACAATCGAAATCACCATCTGATCGAGTCCATCAAAGAACTCTTGTAAAATGGTTACACAAGGCGAATCCGGAGCATCGACGACCATATCAAACTGGTCGAAATCGATTGTGCCATCTCCAGTTGTGGTCGACTCCCCTGCCGCCTGCAGATCTTCCATTGCCGAAACCAACGCGTCACGCTGCAGAGGTTTGCTGAGGTATCCATCCATCCCGGCAGAGCGGCACTTTTCACTTTCTTCGGAAAAGGCATGTGCCGTCACCGCAATGATTCGTGGTCTGTCTTCCGGGCTTGGCCATCTTTTGAGAATCTCCTTTGTGGCCGTCAATCCATCCATGACCGGCATTCGCAGATCCATGAGGATCAGATCAAACTTCTCACCGGACTCCAGGATTTCTAAAACCTCTGAACCATCTCCCGCCGTTTCCAGCTCGGTGATGCCCATTCCTTTCAGAAAGTGCAGACACACCGCGACATTCGTCTTATTATCATCGACAACGAGAACCCGTTGATCCGTAACGTTCATTATCAAATATACTACAATTTATGAAGGGAGTCATCTTTACAGAATTCACAGAAATGGTTGAAAATACATTCGGCTTTGACACGCTGGATGAAATCATTGAACGGTCCGACCTACCTTCGGGCGGCACCTACACCGCTGTGGGCACCTACGATCATCAGGAAATTGTCTCACTGGTCATGAATCTTGCAGAGGTCAGTGAAACACCCGTTCCCGACTTAATGCAGGTTTTCGGCGAACATCTTTTCTCGCGATTTACCGTCCTTTATCCCGATTTTTTCAACGATCCCAAAGATGGGTTCGATTTTCTCGAATCAGTTGAAAACTACATTCATGTGGAAGTCCGCAAGCTTTACCCGGGAGCCGACCTCCCAAGTTTCGACTGCGAACGCAATGGCGATCACGAACTCAAAATGATCTACAAGTCCGGCAAGCATATGGAAGACGTCGCGGAAGGATTGATTCGCGGCTGTCTGAAACACTACAAAGAGGACGCCACTGTGACCCGCGACGATGGCGACTCATCCGAAGAAGGCGTCACCTTTACGATCAAGCGGACGATCTGATTAATGGACGAAGCAGAAAAATGGCGTAAGCGCTTCGCCCGGGAACGGGCCGCGCGGAAACAAGCTGAGGCTCTTTTGGAAGATAAGAGCCTGGAGTTGTTTCATGCCAATCAGGATCTGCGACGTCGCTCGGGCAATCTGGAGAAACTCATTCGAGATCGAACGGTCGAGCTTTACACTGCCAAGGAGGAAGCCGAAAAGGCCAATGCCGCCAAGACGATCTTTTTGGCAAACATGAGCCATGAGATTCGCACTCCGCTGAACGGCATTCTTGGTTTCGCCGAGATCTTGTCCGATACAGAACTGGACGAAGCTCAGCAGCAGCACCTCCACACGATTCAATCCAGTGGCGATGTGCTGCTCAGTATCATCAACGATATTCTGGACCTTTCGAAGATCGAAGACGGCAAGATCGAGATGATGCCGGAGAATTTTGACCCGGCAGATTCGATTCACGAAACCGTGCGCATTCTGCGAACCAAAGCTGAGGAGAAGGATCTAAACCTCGAGGTGACTTTGTCTCATGACTTCCCTGCTCATATTTGCAACGATCGCCACCGGTTCCAACAGGTCATACTAAATCTGGTAAGTAACGCCATTAAGTTTACCTCCGCCGGATCTGTTCAGGTTTTCGCCAATTACGAATCGGCAATAGGAATGCTTCGTATTGAAGTCAAAGACTCTGGTGTCGGAATTTCGCCGGAAGATCAGGCACTGCTATTCCGTCCTTTCAGCCAGGTCGGAAGCGCTGACTCACGTAAGCAAGGAACAGGGCTGGGACTGGCCATTTGTAAGAGCCTGGTTGAACTGATGGGTGGATCGATCAGCTGTGTGAGTGATCCCGGTGAAGGGAGTTGCTTTGCTTTTACCATTGCCACGCAGTTATTCGGTCCGGAGTTCGCTGAAGACCTGACGGTAGCTTATCGACTCGCGAACCCAATCAACGCAAAGGTTCTCGCTGCGATTTTGGAAAAATGCGGCCACACCGCAATCGCTTTGGAAAGTGAGGCATCGTTGGCCGCGGCTCTTCGCGACGACACTTTCGCCGCAGTCATTTCCGAGAAAAGGCAGTGGGACCAGGCGATCCCGGAAACCGATGAAACTATGCTCAGTCGGGCAATTGCCATCGTCGATGAAAAAGAAACCTGCAACAACTCCAGGGTAACACGTTCAATTGCCTTGCCGCTTAACCCGGACAAGGTGGAAGAAGCGCTCGCCCTTTCTTCCTGACTAGCCTAGACAACCACGCGCAACGATGAAGGCGCAGCTTCGAAGCGCTGAGGAGTTTTTGCCACCACATCGCCATCCACCTGCAAATCCAGACACGGATTGGTGCGGATTTCGGCTGTTTTCACGCTCCAGTGACTGATCAATTGCGAGGCATCCAAACGGGGTTCGAACTCACCGATCTTCAATTTATCGAGCCCCATCATTTTCCCGGCTAACTGTGCAATGCCCTCGATATTGGCCTTCTTCAAAAAGAACACATCGAGTTTGCCATCATCAACATCCACCTCAGGTGACAAGGTAAGTCGGCCGACGCCAACTGTCCCGGCATTAGCCACGACGCAAGC
>JAHDCN010000052.1:7317-9759 GCA_020629815.1 Verrucomicrobiota bacterium | reverse complement strand
GTGAGTGTTTCCAATCAAGAAGAGAGCGCAGTGCAAGAAGCAAGCCAGCGTCCGGTGTGGGTAATAGGACATAAGAACCCGGATACCGACGCGATTTGTTCCGCTATCGCCTACGCAGATCTACTTTCCCGAACCCGAATTCCCGAGGCAAAAGCAGCCTGCTGCGGAACGCCGAATGAACGCACTGAGTGGGTGCTCCAGACGGCAGGAATTCCAAGGCCCACGCTGCTCGGTGACGTTTTTGCTCGTGCGAGTGACATCTGCAATAGCGCACCGGCAACGGCAAAACCGGGTGACACAGTACTTAGAGCCTATCGAAGAATGATGGAGAATGGCTACCGAAGCCTTCCTGTTACCGACGATCAAAACCGGTTAATCGGGTTACTTTCCTTATCTGATCTGCTCGAACTTCTCATTCCTCCGTTGAACGAAAATGAAACGGCAAGGGAGGTTACAACCACCACGGAGAATATCGCTCACATTCTGGGCGCCGAGATTGTTCATCTCACTGATAAGTGCGCCGAAGAAACAGACTATCTAATGATGGTGGCAGGTTCGAGTGAACCGGTGATGCAAGACAGAATTGAAACAATGCCGTCCGATCAGCTAATGATTATCACTGGTGATCGGGCAGGTGTTCAACTTCACGCAGTTGAGGCCGGAGTTCGCTGTTTGGTCATCACCAGTGGCTTTCGTCCTTCCGAGTCGATTGTGCTCGCGGCAAAACACAAAGGCACAGCTATCATTGTGACAGACAAAGACACGGCTTCGACAACTCAGCTGCTGAGGGGAGCCCGCGGCATCAAGCATGCAATTTCCCAAGACTTTCTTTCTTTCTCTCCTGAAACAACAACCAAAGTTGTCACGGAGCGGATTAAGTCAGCGGGACGTCAGTCACTGTTCCCGGTTTGCGACCCAGACACGAATGAGCTGATCGGGGTATTTTCCCGAAGTGATTTGGTGAACCCTGCCCGCCAGAAATTGATTCTGGTTGATCACAATGAATTTTCCCAGGCAGTCACTGGAGCAGATGAAGCTGAAATTATAGAAGTGATGGATCATCACCGACTTTCCGGCAACCTGGTAACCAGAGAACCGGTTCAGTTTATCAATAAAACCGTAGGCTCTACTTGCACGATTGTAGGTGGGACTTTCGACAGCCAAAATCTGAAGCCGTCCAAGTCGATCGCCCTTTGCATTTGCGCCGGAATTATTTCCGACACCCTGAATCTGACTTCGCCAACTACGACGGATGAAGACAGAAAAATCCTTTCCTGGGCAAGCAAGATTGCCGGAATTGATGTTGATCAATTCAAAGAGGCATTTTTTGCAACCGGCTCAGTTTTGCGCACAGCCGAGGCTCCGGAAGTCGTTGGGGCTGATCGAAAAGAGTTTGATGAAGCTGGATACAAACTGAGTATCTCACAAGTCGAAGAAATTGGATATGACCACTTTTGGCCGTCCCGTGATACGTTGCAGGAGGAACTCCGAAATTTGATAGAGGATCGAAAGCTCGACTTCGCCTGTCTGATGGTCACTGATATCACTCAGAACAACAGTATGCTGCTTATCGAAGCGCCCGAAGAGTTACGGAATCGCATTACTTATCCAAAGGTAGATCCACATCTCTACAAACTGCGGGACGTGGTCAGTCGCAAAAAACAACTCTTCCCTTACATAAGCATGCTAGTTGCCGAGAATCCCAAAGCGGAAAGCACCTAGAATTTGCCGCCGGCGATTAACAGGAAGTCGGCTCTCCTAGTGCCAGTTTTACCGTATGAGGGATCGCACCTTCTACGAACCCAAGGCACTCGACAGCTCCGCTGGGTTTACCTGGCAGCGCAATCACTAACGAAGTATCAACTAATGCCGCGAGACTGCGGGAAAGGATAGCATTCGGAGTTATCGCCAGGGACTGCATCCTCATCGACTCCCCAAAGCCGGGAATCTCCACTCGCATAATTCCCCGAATCGCCTCAGGCGTAACATCACGCGGAGCAACCCCGGTTCCCCCTGTGGTCAAAACCAATCCACAACCCTGGGCCGAAAATGCACGAATTGTCGTTTGAATTCGATCCAGATCATCTGGCACAACCGCTTCTGCAACAACCTGCCAATTTCGTTCTTCACAGGCCTTTTTCACTGCTGGACCTCCGTGGTCCTGATACTCACCTGCGGAGGCGCGGTCTGAAACGGTAATTACTCCTACCAAAATACTCATTAGCGAATTGAGGGAGTAGGAAAAGCCGAAGAAGGTTGATCAGGTGTCGCAACGGTAGGCACCGATGGAGCGCTTGGCTTTGGCAAAGATGTATCCGCAGGACCGAAGTAGCCTGACGGCGGCGGAGTCGAGGGAACAGTCGACGGTGCGGATCCGATGGCCGTTGAGACCGAAGGCGGATCTATCGGCTTTGGAAACATACTACCTGTCGAAGACTGCGG
>JAHDCN010000052.1:0-7217 GCA_020629815.1 Verrucomicrobiota bacterium | reverse complement strand
GGAACTACCCGAAGAAGCCTCTCCTTCCGGATATGCTGCGGGTGACGCAGCCGCAGGTTGAGAGTCCGCTGAATTTTCAGCCCCCTTCTTCGTCACACAAGAGGTGAGCGAAAGAATGAGGATCGTAGATAAAAAAATAACTGATGGGGTGAATTGCCAGTTCATATCACAAAGGGATACTCAGTTCCCTCCCCATGTTACGTTTACTATCCGCTTATTCTTATAAAAAAACTTACGCCCCAATTAGCATTCGATCCGGATTCTCGATGCACTCCTTCACTCGAATAAGGAAGGTTACAGCCTCTTTTCCGTCAACCAGCCGGTGGTCATAGCTGAGAGCCAGATTCATCATTGGACGAATCACAACCTCTCCGTCGATCGCAACCGGTCGTTGCTGAATGGTATGCATACCAAGAATTCCTGACTGGGGAGGATTCAAAATTGGAGTGCTCAACAACGATCCATAAATGCCACCGTTGGAAATTGTAAACACACCGCCCTGTAAATCTTCTAACTGAATCTTACCCTCTTTTGCCTTTCCTGCGTAGTCGATAATATCCTGCTCAACCCCGGCAAATGACTTGGTGTCACAATCACGAATCACGGGAACGAAGAGACCTTTATCTGTTCCCACTGCCACGCCAATATCGTAAAAGTGGTTCTCAACAATTTCGTCGCCATCAATCTGGGCATTGATTGCGGGGACTTCTTTCAATGCCTCGACTACTGCCTTAATGAAGAAAGACATGAAGCCAAGCTTCACCCCATATTTGGAGACAAAACTTTCCTGAACACGCTTCCGCAGTGCCATGACTTCTGTCATGTCACACTCGTTGAATGTAGTGAGCAAAGCAGCACTCTGTTGTGCATTGACCAGATGGTCGGCAATCTTCTTGCGAAGCGGCGACATCTTTTTCCGGGTCGTTCGCTTTTCACTGGAAATAGCGGGTTGCCCTGTGTCACCACTTACACTTTCACTTGCTGTCGAATCGGCACTCGGAACAAAACCTTCTACATCCGCTTTGGTGACTTTCCCACCAGCGCCTGTTCCGGTTACTTGAGAAAGATCAATTCCCTTTTCCTCTGCAATCTTCTTCGCAACCGGCGTTACTTTTTGATCTGCCGATTCCGCAGCGGGTGTTGCCACAGCTGCAGCCGGTGCTTCTTCCTTGGACTCGGCGGGCTCCGCCTTCTTGGCCGTAGTGCCTGCAGGAGCCTTCGCCGTTTCATCGATCTCTCCGACAACTGCGCCTATATCGACCTCATCACCTTCGCTGGCGGAGTGTTTCAAACTTCCGGAATGCTCAGCTTCTAATTCTGTAGAGATTTTGTCGGTCTCAATTGTCAGCACAATTTCGCCTTTCTCCACATACTCTCCATCGGCCTTATGCCACTGCCCAATTGTAGCCGAGACGATCGACTCTCCTACCGCAGGAATAGTAATGTTTTTTGCCATGGTATTCTGTTACTGCTACAAATAAATCTTACACTTCAAATGCGTTCTCGATTAGACGCTTTTGCTCCAGAGTGTGAACTTTTTTCGATCCCCCGGCCGGGCTGGCTGCGCTGCTTCTCCCGGCATACCTAACCTTGTGCTTGGTTAGCTTTTGAATTCTTGGACCAATAAAACTCCAGGCTCCCATATTCAAAGGCTCTTCCTGACACCAAACCCACTTGGATGCTTTTGGATACCCGTCAACGATCTCTTTCAGGCGATCCTTGTGGTACGGGTAGAGTTGCTCAATTCGAATAATCGCTGTTTTGGAAAGTGACTCATCTGCATTTCTATGGCGCAACAGATCATAATAAACTTTCCCACTACAGAAAATCAGTCGATTGATCTTCTCGGGATTTTTCTCTCTTTCCGGAGTCGAATCATCGATCATCTCCTGGAAGGCAGTGCCTTTGCCCATCTCCTTGAGTGTCGAAGTGCACTCCGGCAGCGTCAGCAAGCTTTTCGGAGTCATCAGGATCAAAGGCTTTTTCACTTCGCGAACTACCTGTCGACGCAAAACATGGAAGTATTGCGCTGGAGTCGTGAGGTTACCTATGATCATGTTCTGCGCCGCGCACAGCTGCAGGAAACGTTCCAATCTTGCACTACTGTGCTCGGGCCCCTGCCCTTCGTAGCCGTGAGGCAACAGCATCACCAAATTGCTATTTCGCTGCCACTTGGATTCTGCCGATGAAATGAACTGGTCGATGATTACTTGAGCGCCGTTGGCGAAATCACCAAACTGCGCCTCCCAGAGAACCAGCATATCCTCAGTGGAAAGAGAATATCCATATTCAAAAGCAAGCACGGCAAACTCTGAAAGGTGGCTGTTGTAAACCCAAAGCTTTTGCTTCTGGTTTTTGTCCAAATGATTAAGGGCTGTGTAGCGCTCTCTGTTCTCGGGATCATACAACACCGCATGCCTCTGACTGAATGTTCCCCGACGGCAATCCTGCCCGGACAAACGGACCGCAGTGTCCTCTTTTAGCATCGATCCGAATGCCAACGCCTCGGCAAACGCCCAGTTGATTCCTTCACCGGAATCAATTGCCTTTTCTCTCGCGCCGAGAAAACGCTGGGCCAGCTTGGAGTTGATGTTTACGCCATCCGGAATGGTCGAAATCTTTTTGCCAATTCGTCGCAGATTTGCTACCGCCACACCAGTTCGAACAGTCTCATGCGAATACGGTGGCTGAGGCATTGGCAACTCCGTACGAAGTTGGTGTCCCAAACCTTTTTCCTGAGCCTTTTCCAGCTCCGCCATTTCGGAGTCCAGTTGGCTTTGGTAGACCTCTTCTACTTTGTCGGACTCGTCTTTCGGGATATCGCCGGACTGATCAAGCGCTGCCCGGAACAGCTGAAGAGTCGTCTTGTGACTGCGAATCTCGCGATAGGTCTTCGGTAAAGTAAACGCAGGCTCATCTCCTTCGTTGTGCCCATGGCGACGATAGCAGACAATATCGATAACTACATCACGCTTAAACTTCTGACGAAACGCCAGTGCCAGCTGCGAGACAAACAGGACATCCATCGGAGAATCACCGTTTACATGAAAAATCGGTGCCTCGATCATCTTGGCGACATCGGTGCAGTAGGTCGAAGAACGTGCATCTGCAGGAGTGGTGGTAAATCCGATTTGGTTGTTCACCACCAAATGAACAGTTCCGCCTGTGCGGTATCCCGACAATTGGGACAGATTCAAAACTTCCGCCACACTTCCCTGACCAGCAAATGCCGCATCCCCGTGGACCAGAATCGGCAAGACCGGCTGCCTTTCCACTCCGAGGTCACGTTTCAACTTATCGAAGTCCCGTTGCCTTGATCGGGCCTTACCCTCGACAACTCCATTCACAGCTTCCAGGTGACTGGGATTTGCACCAAGGTGAATTTCGACGTCTCCATCCGGAACCGATCGAGTTGCCTCAAAGCCGAGGTGATATTTCACGTCACCATCACCGGCCACCATGTTTGGTATGTAGTTGTCCGAAAACTCGTAAAATAAAACGGAAAGCGGCTTACCCAGAAGGTTTGCCAAAACATTCAATCGACCGCGGTGAGCCATGCCCAAAGTAATCTCTTTGATTCCGTTTCCTGGGCATCCTTTCAGGATTCCGTTGAGCGCGACCATCAAAGAATCGCCACCTTCAAGAGAAAAGCGCTTCTGTCCCACATATTTCCGATGCAGAAACCGCTCGAACATCTCTGCATGGGTCAACCACGTCAGAACATCCTTTTGCTCTTCTTTGGAAGGCGGTTCCTGATCAATCCGGTTTTCGATTCGTTCCCGCAGCCAGTTGCGCACCTCTTGCTTGTGGATGTGCATATATTCATACCCCACACGGCCACAGTAAATTTTTTCCAATCTTTCGATCAGTTCCCGCAAGGGCATCGTTCGCCCACCTTCATAAAATTGGGTCGAAACTCGCTCATCAAGATCGGCTTCAGTGAAGCCAAGTGATTCGAGCTCAAACATCTCCTGATGCGGCGGGGCCTTTTCCAAAGGATCCACCCAGGCCTTGATGTGCCCCATCGTCCGATAGTTGTATACCAGCGAAACTAATCGGGCCCGGGTCGCAATATCCAACCCACCGACCATTTCAGATGCACCGGAACCGCCCTCCCCAGACTTAGTCTTGGGCGTCTGGGTCATCCCAATTTCGAAACCTTCAAAGAACGATGCCCAGCTCGAATCTACAGAAGTTGGATCATCCTTCCAATCAGCATATTTGGAGTCCAAAAGTTCAGCGTTGGCACGCGCAGAAATGGAGTGGCTCATAAGGAAAAAGGCAGTAACGAGTCAGAAAGTTAGAATACCCAAAATAATGTCGCTTCAATAGTGCCAAACTGCCACCGAAAAGTCAGAAACGACCTGTTTTTTGCTATTTCGAGCGCACATCGTAGCAAATCAGCCGTGATCCCATCTCATTCTGGTTCACATAGAGCCGACCATTACTGATTACAGGCGGTGCCCAGGTCTCAGGAGCATAGAAAAGTCGGGACTTCCCGAGCAAAGTATAGCCACGACTATTCATGCTTAGACGAAGCAAATCTCCATTCTCCCCAAGACAAAGAAATTCACCATCTACATGGATCAAATGCCCCTTACCCAAACTGATCGGAACCTCTTTGCCCTCCCAGGGAATCGTCGTGTCGAAAAACGATTCATTCCATCGGGGAATGCCGCTGTTTGCTTCCACTCCCATTAACAAACCGCCATTTCCACCCAGTCCGTAAATCACGCCTTCGTGATAAATCGGAGTCTGCAGCTGCCCGCCAAATTCTGGCAAAGACCAAACGATTCGCCCTTTGAAGTTGGAATCGAACTCAATTAGAGCCCCGCCTTTACCATAATCTTCGGTGATGAAAACTCGATTCTCTCCGCAGGGAACCGGCGACGCAGCATTCACACTGGCGAACATGTCGCTACGCCAC
This sequence comes from Verrucomicrobiota bacterium, assembly GCA_020629815.1. Classification (GTDB taxonomy): domain Bacteria; phylum Verrucomicrobiota; class Verrucomicrobiia; order Verrucomicrobiales; family DEV007; genus Arctic95D-9. The sequence goes on along the minus strand of JAHDCN010000052.1, from coordinate 2,290 downwards.
GAAATCGCATCATCGATCTTACCATCTTCCGGATTGATACAAAGCAAACCACCCGCCGGTGGCTCTGTTTTCCCCCCGGCAAAAACGAAAAGCCGCTGCTCCCCATTCACCATACCCGTAACAGGCGAAGCATAACTTCCGTGCCATTCCGAATCAGTCGTCCAAATTGTCTCTCCAGTTTTCTTGTCCAGAGCAGCGACACACACATCTGGAGCCCCCACATGAACAATCAATTTATCGCCGAGAACCAACGGACATGATCCCTGACCAAAGAAGAAAGGCCCTTTTCCGAACTTCTCAAAGGTCTTCATTTGCCACTGCACTTCTCCGTCCTCCAGGTTCATTGCGACTAAATCAGAATCGTTGCCAAACGTGAAAACGAGCCCCGTTTCTACATCGATGGTTGGACTTGAACGTGGCGTATCCGAAATCCCATAGCTCTGCTCGACCTTTACAGGATAGCTGTGCTTCCAAATCTCTTCGCCGGATTCGGCATTCAGACACCGAATTTCCTCCTGATCCCCGACCTGATGAATAAACACCAGCTTCCCCTTCGCGACGACAGGTCCGGAATGCCCCTTGCCCCGCTCCACTTCCCAAAGTTTCTTTGGTCCTTCGGGCGGAAGGATCAAACTCAGCCCTGTCTCATTGCTATGCAGATCAAGATTCGGCCCCAGAAAGTGAGGCCAATCCTCAGCTTTGATAGAGCAGGAAAGCAAAGAAAGTCCGAGCAAACCGGGCAGGATTCGAGTCATGAAGAAAAAGGTAGCACCCTTCCCGAAAATCGCGACTTCCAGAGCCAACCTAAAACGGTCCCTCACGAGTCGGACCGGGATCCATTCCAAAGACACTGGCATCAAAGCATTTCACCATCATGGATCGAACGGCTTCCGCGTACGCCGGATCATCGTAGCGGTTCTCGAACTCATCGGGATCGTTCTCCAAATCGTAGTATTCCCCCTGCCCCGTTCCGTGATACACGACAAGCTTTTCTGTCCGGGTGCGCAACATGCTCGCGTAGGCATCGCCATGGGTCCACGAATTGTAGTATTCACTGAAAACGTGATCTCGATGCTTCACCTTTTCCCCTTGCAGCAAAGGCATCAGTGACTTTCCCTGCAAACGATCCGGGGGCGGATCAATGCCAGCGGCTTCCAGAAAGGTAGGAGCAAGATCGAGTAACTCGACCAGTTCATCCGACTGCAGTCCTTCCGCAAATTTTCCGGGCCAGCGCATCACCAGAGGCACACGGACCGCCTCATCGTAGAAATGGGGACCTTTGAAGTAGATTCCGTGATCACCCAGCATCTCGCCATGATCGGACATGAAAATGACGATCGTGTTCTCCGCCTGACCACTTTCCTCCAAAGCCTGCAAAATCCGTCCCACCTCGTGATCAATATGTTCACACATCGCATAGTAGGCAGCGCAAACCTCACGGCGATCCTGATCGGTCATCGCACCCGAATGAAACTCCCCCGGGCTGTTGTGAGCCCACTCCGAATCGAGCTGCTGAAAACTCGGCTTCGCTGCCAACTCCCCCTCCCGCACTTTCGGTAAGGGCATGTCGCCAGGGTCGTATCGATCCAGAAACTCTTTGGGCGGATCAAACGGGTGATGCGGTGCAAAGCAATTGAAGGTAAAAAACCACGGTCGCCCGTTGTTTTTCTGCAAAAAGGAAATGGTCTCTTCAGCACACCAGGTGGTCTGATGCGATTCGGTGGGCATTCCATTTTGCCAATATTTGCTACCCGAATCCGGATTGCCATAGAGGTCGTCCCACTTCTCTCCTTTTCTGTTCAGCCACGCCGTGTAGGCATTGTCATCTCCCCAGTCCGGCTGCGGGTGATGCGACCAGTGGAAGTCGTGATAGCCGTCGTCGATGCGCGCTTCGATCTTGCTGTCTGAACAGGAAGCCAGGTGCAACTTTCCGGCGAGACCACAACGATAGCCCGCGTCGGCGAACATTTTCGGTAAAAGAACTTCGTCGGCCGGCATTTGCTGACCGTTCTGACGACAGCGCGTAGTTCGCGGATAGCGCCCGGTCAGGAAACTCGCCCGACTGGGTGTGCAAACCGGCGACTGACAATAGGCCTGGTTAAAGCTCACTCCCTCCGCGCAAAGTTGATCAATATTTGGTGTATTGATCCTGGAATTCCCCAGTGCTCGAATCGTATCAAATCGCTGCTGGTCAGTGCAAAGCCAGAGAATGTTGGGTGGTTGCGGCATGTGCTGTTTCTACGGTGAAACCAGAAGAATGAAAAGCCTACATCTTCACCGAACAAGTCGC
>JAHDCN010000051.1:6045-12934 GCA_020629815.1 Verrucomicrobiota bacterium | reverse complement strand
TCCCCGTTGAGGGGCTCATTGATATGGTCAGTCAGTCAGTCAGTTTTGACTTCACTCTTATCTGGCGATCCAGTGAGCGGCGATCTGGAGATCACCACTACTTCTTGGCAAGATGCAATCTTGCCGGGAGTGACTGCGCATCAGCAACCCCAATCAATCTTACGCTAAATAAAAGTTCACTCATACACAGGCGGCTTTCTCAGCGGCTTATATTCGGGCCATTCAATCCTCTTGCCTTCGTATTTCGGCCATTGCCATTCGGGCCATGTCGGACTTTCATCGCGGACCTCTTCGTATTTGGCAATCAGGCTTTGCTTCATCGCCTCGAATCTTTCCGGCTGTTCCTGTTTTCGATCCTTGGATTCACTTTCGTCGCTCCGCAGATTGAACAGTTCGAATTCCACTAACTTCGCCTGTTTGTACATCTGCATCTCGGAGGCCTCGATGTCGGCACCTTTCTGCGGAATGGGTTGATCCATTTTCGCGACCAGTTTCCAATCCCCTTCCCGGATCGCCACTTTCACCAGACTTTTCGCCCGGGCAAAATGCCAATACAGAGGCGTGCTGCGATTCAGCGACAGCGACTCACCATCTTTCTGGTTCTGATTGCCCGCCAAAATGGGAACCCAGCTGGTGCCGTCCAGTTTTCGGTCTTTTGGCGCCTCTACGCTCGCGATCTCGCAAAAGGTCGGCAACACATCAACTGCCGATACCGGAACATCGACTACCGTTTTGGTAGGAACTTTGCCCGGCCAACGCAGCAATCCGGGCACGCGAATTCCACCTTCCCAGATGTGGCCTTTCTTGGCGCGATGGGGACCGGCGGAGCCATAGGGATGCTTGCCGGTGAGAGCGGGTCCATTGTCACTGGTGAAGAACACGACGGTGTTGTCGCGCAAGCGCAAGCTGTCGAGCTCGTTCATCAGCCGGCCAAAGGCGGCATCCATTTGGGTGATATTTCCCCAAAGAGCCCGCTCCGATGGATCTTCCTTGTCGGCATACAGGCGAGTATGACGCTCGGCAGTTGCCACCGGTTCGTGAGGCTCGTGATAACAAACGAAAAGGAAGAATGGGTCGTCGAGACTGCGGCCGTTTCCGTCTTCGTTGCGCAGCCACTGAATCGCTTCGTCGGTGACGATGTCTGCTCCGAAGCCTTTGATCTCTCCGACGGCATCGCCGTTGCGAACGAAATTGTTCGGATTTCGATGGTTGGGAAGGCAATTGTTCTGCGTTGAAAACCAGTGATCAAAGCCGTGGTCGCCAGGCTGCGGTTGGCCGGGCAGATTGAACAAACCATTCAAGTGCCACTTGCCGGAATGACAGGTCGAGTAGCCGGCATTTCGCAACAACGTTGCGATGGTGATCTCATTTTCCGGAACATGCACGGGTGACATCATGGGAATCCAATTGTGAACTCCCACTCGCCACGGCGTACGCCCGGTCATCAGTCCGGTGCGGGCGGGAGAGCAATTCGGTGCGGCGGAGTAGCAGTCGGTAAATCGGATACCTTCCTGCGCGAAGCGGTCGAGATGCGGTGTGTGAACCGTTTCGTTGCCATAGCAGGCGAGGTCTCCCCAACCCAAATCATCACAAAGCACGAGAACGAAATTGGGCCGGTTTTCTGCCCCTACTTGAGAGATGAGCCCGAGTAGAGCTGCGCAGAGAATGGCAATTTGCTTCATCAACCTGATGGTAGGAAGCCAACTCCCCTCGGGCGATACAATTTTTCCCCGCGTTCGGGCAGGTCACACTCCGACCCAGCGAAACCCGAGAGCAATCACCAGTGGAGAACTGATCAAGCTCACCAGTGAGGTCCCAACCACTACCTGGATGGCGATCTGGGTTCGCCCTCCAAACATTCGCGCCAACATGATCGGAAAAATCGCGGTCGGCATCGCAGCCTGAATCACCAGCACGCGACGCAGGTCGTCGGAAATGGGCAGGTATTTCGCAGCAGCCAGAATGACGCAGGCAAGAATCAGCAGGCGAACAATCGAGCTGGCCAGAAAGATTCGCACCGCATCATGAAACACATCTTTTTGGAAGAACCGGGCCATGGTGGCACCAATCATCAGGATCGCCATCGGGATGGCACAGCGACCGATCATTTCCATGGTGGTCGTGATCACCTCCGGGATGTAGAGATACGCGCCGGTGTAATTCAAAATCAGCGCAGCCACGACGGCGAGAAACGGACCATTGATCGCCGACCTCCAGTTTGCTTTGCCTACCAGTATCGCCAGACCAACGGTCCACATGGCGAGCTCGACTCCGAGCCCGTGAACAAAAATCAGACCGGAGGGACCTTTGTTATCCGGAAACAGTTCCAGCACAATTGGCAGCGGAAGATAACCGTAATTCTGAATACCTGCGGTAACCGCGAAGGTGCGAACACCCTCGCCTTTTTTGATTCCGGAAACTAAACCAAATCCCCAGGCGACAAAGTAGCCAATCACGATCAGGCCAAATCCGAGGCCGGCCGCCCAGGCCGCCGAAGACAGAGTCTTTAGTGCCGGGTTACCGGGAATGAGCGTCAGAATAAAGCAGGGTATGAGGCAATTGAGCCCCATCTTCATGACGCCTAGTTCGATCTGCTCATTAAGAATTCCGCGCCGGTGAAGAAAAAAGCCGACAGCGATCACCAGAAAAACCGGGATCGTCGCAGACAATATCGTGACGTAGGACGGCATAGGCCTCCCGAAGACTTTCGCGCGCCGGAATGCGAGCCGCTATTGGCCCTGACTATTTCGCCGATCTATGTCGTCGTCCCGATTGTTGCGCCGGTCCTCGATATAGCCGCGCAGCATGAGCCCAAATCCACCTGCAACCATCACCAGCATCAAAATCGCATGGCTGGCTTTTACTTCAAAGACAGGTCGGAATCGACTGACAATCTCAATCGCGAAAATGGCCAACCCGATCCAGGTAACCACCCAGGCCCAGGTCTTTTTCACATCGAAAAACAAGGCGACCACTCCGATAAACAGCGGAACCAGGACGATACCCATGGAAGTCGTCTCCCGCATTCCGCCGCCACCACCACCGCCTCCGCGGCCGCGACCCATCATGCCTGAGAAAAATCCGGAATGACCTGAACTGATTCGGACGGAATCAAAAAACAACCAAAGGCCCACTCCTGCGAGCAAAAGGCCAATCAGAAACTTGATTTCGCCGCCAGGGCGGCCGCCGGGATTCAAACTCATGCCTCAGTTTACGTTGGCTCTGTGGTTTGCGCGAGATTTTTCTAGCGCCAGGACATCCAAGAATCCATTGCAGAGCGGTGATTCGGTGCCACAATTCCTCAGTTTTTCTACAATAATGAAAGCCTACGAAATTTTTCAGGAAATGAAGCCGGAGACTGTGAATTCCGTCTTCCAGTACCTGCGCGACGAACAACGCGAGCTCTACACAGCATCGTTGGCCTCGCTGGCTTCCAACCGAAAGTTGCGCCCTGTCTTTGTTCAGCGCAAACCGGCCGCTCAGCAAATCAGTTGGCTGGCAAAAAACATTAAGCTGCGCGGCTCGGCGGAGGTTGCTGAGCAGGTGATTCAGATCTGGCTGATGAAAGCACATCAGCCGATGTTGATCGAATTTCTCGATGGCATGGGTATTGAGCATGATGGCGAAGGCGCTGCTGACGACCTGCCGGAAAAGCTCGACGCGAAGAAACTTAAGTCGACGGTCACCAAACTTCTCGATCAGAATGACTCCGAAATCGTCGCAGCTTACCTGCACATTTTTCAAGGTCAGCGCCCCGAAGGATGGGACTCTCTCGATAAATTAATCAGTGAAACGCCCGAACTGCGGTTTGGAGAAGAAGAGGAAGTTGCAGCCGAAGAGCCCACTCCCGAGAAGGCACCTGCTGAGGAGTCGCCAAAAGAGGAAGCTGCCGACGAAGAGGAGTAATCCGATGAAAAGCGCTTACGAACTCGCCATGGAAAAACTGGAGGACTCCGCTCCTGCAGTGAAATTGACCGATGAGCAACGAGCTGAGCTCGCGGCCGTCGATGAGAAGTTCCAGGCAAAGATCGCGGAGAAAGAGGTATTTCTTACCGACTTGATTGCCAAGGCAACGGCCTCCGGAAATTTCGAAGAACTGGCCGAGCTGGAGACCCAAAAGCAGCGCGAGATTTCCAAACTGGAAGCCCAACGCGAAGAAGCCAAAGAGAAGGTGCGACAGTCGCAAGGCTAATGTTTCCTCACTCTTCTTCCTGTGTCGCGTCGCCTTCCTTTTTGGTGGTCAATTCGGTCACTCTTTTGGTGAGCTCACCGTTTTGCTCCGTGAGCACATCGATCTGATCCTGCAGTTGGATAATCAGCTTTTCGCTTTTGCTAAAGGCAGCTCCGGAAGCAATCCGTTTCCAGTGAATGCCGTAGAGCCAACCGGACACTGCTGCCGCTCCGAGAAGGAGGAGCAGCATTAACAACTCAGGCCGAAGGTTTTTCATCAACCTGATCTCTGCGCTCTACTTCTTGTTGCCACCGAAGAGTCTCGGCAGTTTCAGCCCCTTGCGAACCGGTTGAGGAGCCGCTGCTTCTTTTACAGGCTGAGCCTGAGGAGCGGATGGTGGGGCTGCGAAAGCTGGTGCCGCCGGGCGGGCAACCGTCCGCTGCTGCGCTTGCGTGGGCGCCGCTGCTTGTTTCTTTCCGCCGAACAAATTCAGCTTTCCGCCACCAAGTTTCTTCTTGGATTTTTCCTCTTCATCTTTCCGAAGCGCCAGCTCCTCGGATGTTTCGGTAATCACCAAACGCAAATCGGAAGGAATATTCTCTGCGTAATCCCACATCCGCTGGGGCAGTCGGTTTCCCTTTTCATCATATTCCTGCACCTTTCGACGCAGCAGTTTCTCGTCGGTATCAAAGAGGTGCTCTTCGCGAAACCGGCCGCGGTTGTCATAAAGCATCACACCGCGATACTTCAACCGGTCGCGACCGTCATAGATCAGCACTTCCTTTGGTTGATCGTATTCACCCAGCGAAACAATCCGCTTCAACAGCAGCACACCGTTTTTGCTCTTGGTTTGCTGCTCGACGGTTTTGTCTCCCACGTTAGAAAGCGTTTCCGTAAAAGTGTTATCCTCATGGTGAATCGCCCGATACCACAAATCGACATTGCCCTCTTTCTGTTGGCCGAGGTTGGCATTGTACATCGAGAAGCGCTGCCGCTGCTCGGTGGTCATGTACATCGTAGAAAACGGATTTTGACCAAGGTTACCAAATCGCTGACCACTCTGAGGACCGCCGCCATTCACTCCGGTACCCCTGCCCATCTGATTGGCAGATTGAACCGCCGCTTTATTGATGCTGGCAGAGCCATTTCCTTTTTTCTGATGAAACTGAGCGTGGGAAACACTCAACACAGAAAGAACACCAATCGTCACTACCACTGTCTTCATATTGCCAACCTGAAATTCGCAAACCGGAGGGGCCGGTAGTGTAACCTCCCGCGCTCGGTGTCGCAAGGTTTTCTCAGCCCTCCAAATCGGTCAGGTAACGCTCGGCATCGAGAGCCGCCTGACAGCCATTGCCCGCTGCGGTAATCGCCTGGCGATACACATGGTCGGCTACATCACCAGCGGAGTACAAACCTTCGATGTTGGAAACGGTAGAGTGACCGTCCTGCAAAATGTATCCGTTTTCATCCAGATCGATGCCGGAACTTTCCAGAAAGCTGGTGTTGGGAATGTGGCCGATCGCGACAAATACGCACTTCACATCGAGCTCAGATTCTTCGCCGGTTTCGGTATTTTCCAGTTTCACAGCGCGCATGTTGCCCTCGTCATCAGTGAGGTATTCGGTTACCTGTGAATTCCAAACAGGCTCAACCTTTTCATTCGCCAGAGCGCGGTCAGCCATAATCTTCGATGCCCGAAGTTCATCCCGTCGGTGAATCAAATAGACCTTGCTGGCAAAGCGGGTCAGAAAGGTCGCCTCTTCACAAGCTGAGTCGCCGCCACCGATGACACAAACCGGAACGTCGGGAAAGAACGCTCCATCGCAGGTGGCACAGGAAGTCAGTCCCTTACCGATCAGCTCTTTCTCATTCGGCAACCCGAGATGGCGTGGACTCGCTCCGGTCGCAATAATCACGGTTTTTGCCTGATAGTCTTTTCCTCCTGTTGTCTTGAGGGAAAACGTTCCGTCCTCACACTTTTTCACCTCACTCACCATATCGTATTCCACCCGTGTGCCGAATTTCTCCGACTGCTGCTGCATTTGCATCATCAGATCCGGGCCCATAATCCCTTCGGGAAAACCGGGAAAATTCTCTACGTCTGTTGTCGTAGTCAATTGACCACCCGGTTGCTCTCCCGAGATCACCAGCGGCTCCAGATTCGCTCGAGCCGTGTAAATGGCTGCGGTCCATCCGGCACAACCGGTTCCGATGATGATAACATTTTCCATGGACGCGAATGTGAAAGGGGATTTCCCGCGAAGCAAATGCAAAAGGGGGGAATTTCCGGAAAACAGCGCTATCCTTTGGTATGATTTGGCGCTGCCGTGACCGGGTTTTTGATCTCTCTTCTCAAGGAGAAATCATGGGCATCCTCAACGTTACGCCGGATTCGTTTTCCGACGGGGGGAAATTCCACGGCGTTGACCTGGCTGTTTCTCAGGCAAAAAAGATGTGCGAAGAAGGTGCCCGCATCATCGATGTAGGCGGTGAATCGACGCGTCCGGGTGCCGATGATATTTCTGTAGCAGAGGAAACGGCAAGAATTCTTCCTGTCATCGAGGCTCTTCGCATTGAACTGTCAGACGCCTGCATTTCCATCGACACCTCGAAGCCCGATGTCGCTCGCGCAGCGCTCAAAGCTGGAGCACACATCATCAACGATGTGACTGGGTTCACGGATTCGGACATGGTTGAGGCCGCGAAGGAATTTCA
>JAHDCN010000051.1:0-5945 GCA_020629815.1 Verrucomicrobiota bacterium | reverse complement strand
TCGTTCATCGGCATGATTCTGGATTCTACCGAAATGTCTGATCGGAGTTGGCCGACGGTTGCGGTAACCTCTTACGCCCGCGAATTGGGAGTCCCCTTGCATCGTGTCCATGAGGTTCAAAGCAATTATGAAGCCATGAGGATGATGGAAGCCATCCAGTCAGGAAATACTATTCAATAGTCGAAAGTCATTGAGCTTTTTCGATCTGAAATCATACTATTGCCCCGGCAACGTATCTGCCCTCAACGAATGGAAAACTCAGTCACTGCTGTAGATGTGAAGAATGTTCTGGCAACCAGCGCCGGTTCAGCTGTATTCCTCGGCAATGAGGAAAAGGTCTTCGTTATCTACGTGGATCACGCCGTGGGCTCGGCGATTAACATGTTTTTGCACAAAACACCCAAGCCGCGCCCGCAGACACATGATCTCTTTGGGGACGTCCTGCTGGCTCTCGGCGCGAAAGTGGAGCGGGTGGTGATCAGCGACTTCTCAGACACAGTTTACTACGCCCGGTTGATCATCATGGCCGAGAATGAACTGAGCGAAAGGAAGATCGTGGAAATCGATGCACGGCCCAGTGACAGCATCGCTCTGGCAGTGCAGGCTGGCGCGCCAATTTATGTCGCATCGCATGTCTGGACTGAGGTGGAAGACATGTCGATCGTTTTGCAGAAGATGGAAGAAAGCTCCGAGGAAGAGGGAGAGGACGGCTCGGAGCTGCCGGAGCTGTAAGCCTTTTTCCCAATGAGCAACGCATCGCTAAAGGTCGCTTTTTTTCTCCCCGGCCTGCATGGAGGCGGAGCAGAAAGAGTCGCCCTGAATTTGCTTCAGGGAATGGTAGATCAGGGCTACCAACCTGACCTTTTGGTAGGGCAGTTGGAAGGAGACATGGCCGAGCAGGTGCCCACTGGGGTGAACACCATCAACCTCCAAAAACCCCGCGTAATCGCATGCGTTCCGGCTCTGGCTCGCTACCTTCGCGAGGAACGTCCTGACGCCCTGGTCGCGCATATCTTTCACTCGAATCTCGCAGCGATTCTGGCTGGAAAAATGGCCAAGGGCTCCACTCGAATTATTGGAGTAGAGCACAATGCGATGGGCAAAGCACTCAGCCAAAGCTTCAAAACCAGAGTGGTGAAGCAAGTGATGAAGCTTTTGTATCCCGGCGCGGATATCATCGTCGGAGTTTCCGACGGAGTTTGTCGCGACATTTGTGAAAGCCTCGGTGTCGCAGAGGAAAAGGTTCTCACCATTTATAATCCGGTAGTGAACGACGCTCTGTTGTTGAAAGCCGAAGAGATTCCGGATCACCCATGGATCGATAGTGATCAGCCTCTGTTTCTCGGTCTTGGGCGTCTCGCTCCGGAAAAAGATTTTCCCAATCTTCTCCAGGCTTTCGCTGAGTTTCGAAAAAGCCGCGAGGGAAAACTTTTGATTCTCGGCGAAGGCGCTCTGCGGGCGCAATTGGAAGATCAGATCGAAGAATTGGGCATTGGCGACGACGTCGAAATGCCGGGATTTTGCCAGAATCCCTATGGTTACCTGAGCAAAGCAACGGCCCTGGTTCTTTCATCCGAGTGGGAAGGTTTACCGACCGTGCTGATCGAAGCGCTCGCTTGTGGTTGCCCTGTCGTTTCCACCGATTGTCCAATGGGTCCCGATGAAATTCTGGAAGGCGGGAAATACGGTCCTTTGGTTCCCATGAAAGATCCCGTGGCATTGGCGAAAGCGATGATTGAGATCACCGACAATCCACCCAACAGAGATCTTCTGCGTGAAAGGGGTGCCTGGTATTCCTACAAAAGATCAGTAGATCGGTACCTGAAAGTCTGCCGGGGAGAGGAAATTGCACCACGACAGTCAGAGGATTCCTAAATTGATCAACCTTCGATTACCGGGATCGCCTTTAAGATTTTCTCCGGTTCAGCAGAAACCTGTGCCGGCTTGATCGGGGTCACTTGCTTCAGCTGAGGCGTGCCGTCTTGCGCTGGCGCAACCGGCTCAGGCTGCGTCGGCGGAATAATCGCCTGAGGAACTTGAGTCAACCCAGTTGGTTCAGGAGCTTCAGTAACCTCTTCCTCAGAACTTCCGGCATCAGACACCGATGCTTGCGGATCGGATACAGATGGTTGTCCGCTTACAGTCTTCTCGTCTGACTGAACCGATTTTTTCGTGGTGAAAGGGTTCTTTTCGATCTCCAGATTTTGACCGGTAATCCCGGCTCCAACACGGGAAAGATTTCCGGAAATCTCGTCCTTCAACTCATCGGGTGATTCCGCGTTGTATCCAAGGAAATAAAAAACAGCAATCGAAGCCAGCAGAGCAAAGAGCACGAAGCCCAGAAACACAGGTGCGCCACCCGGCTTCTCAGTCTTGATGCGCTTACGTTTTGTCTTCTGCTTCGGCGCCCGGTATTCCTCTTTGCGACTGATCTCCTGCTTCACGGAGTCAGTCATCACCACATCCAAATCAGATTTGCCGATTTTCTCCCCGGTTCCGCTCTCAAGCGCATAAACAGCATCGCTCACATCGACACCAAGGAAGTCACCATACTTTTTAATGAAACCCTTCGCGTAAGCCGTGCTGGAAAATGAGGAAAAATCGTCACCCTCGATATTGTGCAAAACATTCGCCCGAATTCGGGTGTGATGTACCACATCCTCCACCGACATACCCTTGGCCTCACGTGCCTTGCTGAGTTGTTGTCCTATCGTTTCCATTTGCTGAAATTTCCTTATTCGTCAGAGCAAAATCCGGACAAATAAGTCACTCGTTTCGATTCTGTATTCCCGGGAAAAACAAGTGACGCGCCCTGTTAGATTAGCCGAAATCATCCGAAAGATCGACCAGTATTTCCCGTGGCTTTGCGCCATCACCCGGCCCGATAATTCCCCGACTTTCCAATATATCGATCATCCTGGCTGCACGCGTATAGCCTAGTCGAAGTCGTCTCTGAAGAAGTGAGGTAGATGCCTTCTTCTCCGTATGAATCACATCAAGACACTTCTCAATCAGTTCTTCATCGGCTTCCGAAATATCATCCTCGCCATCTTCACCACCGCCATTCTCAATCTGCTGTTGAGCCTCTTCTTCAAACTTGGGTGAACCTTGAGCGGCGCAGGCATCCACAAGATCCTGAGCCTCCTCATCCGTGATCAAAGCGCCCTGCGCCCTCACCAACTGCGCGCTGCCGGGAGGCAGGTAAAGCATATCACCTTTGCCGACCAGGTTTTCCGCTCCGTTTTCATCGAGGATAATCCGGCTATCCATTTTCGACGAAACCTGAAACGCAATACGGGATGGAACGTTCGCCTTGATGATACCAGTGACGACATCCGCACGCGGAGTTTGCGTAGCAACAATCAGGTGAATCCCCGCCGCCCGTGCTTTTTGCGCAATCCGGGCAATCCCGGTTTCCACATCCGCAGGTGCAGTTTGCATCAGGTCGGCAAGCTCATCAATGATCACGACGATGTAAGGCAAACTGTCGGGGATCTCTTCGCCATCGTCATCCCCACCAGAAGGCGATGTTCCTCTCGGGGGAGGACCGCCAATATCTGAATCCTTGGCAAAGCCGGTTTCCGCTTCCAATTCATCCGCTACCACGACTTCGTGGGCAACCACTTCAGCCTCTTTCTCAGAGCTTTCCTCCTCAGCCCGCTGCTTTGCCCGCATTTCGTTGAACCCGTCAAAATTACGGGTTCCCATTTTCGCAAAGAGCGCGTAGCGCCGCTCCATTTCATTGATCACCCAACGGAGTGCAAGCAGAACCTTTTTCGGATCAGTCACGACCGGGACAACCATGTGAGGAAGGTCATTGTAGAGCTGCATCTCCACCACTTTCGGGTCGATCATGATGAAACGCAGCTCATCCGGAGTGAACCGGTACAGAAGGCTGGCGATGATGCCGTTGATACAGACACTCTTACCGGATCCTGTAGCACCGGCCACGAGCAGGTGGGGCATCTTGGCCAGATCACCGACAATCGTTCTGCCATACACATCTTTACCCAGTGCGAGAGGGAGCTTGGCTTTGGATTTCCGAAATGCGTCGTCTTCAAACAGTTCCCGCAAGGCAACAGCGACCCGGTTAGAGTTGGCAATTTCAATACCGACGGTGTCCTTGCCCGGAACCGGCGCGAGAATATTGATCTTCTCTGCACGAGTCGCGCGAGCCAGATCGGCCGTAAGAGAAGTGATCTTGTTCACACGAAGGCCGGGAGCCGGATAGACCTCATACCGTGTAATCGTGGGCCCTTTAGTAATGTCACCGGCATCCACTTTGACACCAAAAGTATCGAGCGTGTTTACGATTGTGTTTTGCAACTCGATCAACGCTCCTTCATCAGTTTCATTCTCTTCATCTTCGTCGCTGTATCCCAGCAAATTCAGTGGAGGAAGTTTGTAGTCCATGAAATGCCCACCGGTAAGCATACCGGAAGACTTCTTACCTTCCGGAAACAATTCTGCCGACGCTCCGGCTCCCCGTTTCCTCTGCGAAGCATCGATGATTTTTCGGTCAGGCGAGGGAGCTTCCAATGGCAATTCCGGAGTTTCGTCTACCGGCTCTTTCTTTGTCTTTTCTTTCCTCGGTGCAGGCGCGGGCTTCTTCTCTTCTTTGGCAACAGCCGTAGACTGATTGGCAACTTTCTCCGCATACTTGCTGGTAACGGCAGGAAACCATCCCAATCCGGATCGAATCCAGCCACTGTCGGGCCGGGAAGCAAGCAACTCCCCACAACGCTGCTTCACCATCATACCAAAATGGAACGGGTGAATACCGGTGATCACGATCAAAGCGACGAGATAGCACAAAAGACTGAGAATCAACGAACCTGCGGGCCCCATCATTCGTTCCACCACCTTGTGGCCGAAACCATAGCCAAACAATCCACCAGCGCTTCGGGGTAGATTGTATTGGCGGGCCCAGTTTTCAAAGAACATCGTCTGATACTCTAGAAGGCAGGCTGCCGAACCGAGAAGAACGAAAAAGAATGCAATGTTGCGGAAGTGAAACGGACGGGCGCCGTTAAGAATCTGGATAGCCCACCAGGCAATCACAGCCGGAACCAAAAAGCTCGCAGCACCAAAGAAGAAATACGAATAACCGGCCACCACAGCACCCACCGGACCGATAAAATTGCCAATCACGTGACCGGCGCTTGCCTTAGCGCTGAATGGAACCCAGTCCGGAAGGTCTGTCGGAGAGTAAGACACAAGCGCCAGTAGCAGCATGATACAGACCCCTCCGAGACAAAGCGCGACAATCTCGGCGCACGCGTAGGCCCCCAAAGGACTGCTCTTCTTCGCTGTTGTTTTCTTTTTCCTTGGCGCCGCCTTCTTTTTAGCCGGAGTGGCTTTGGCTTTTACGTGAACTCGTCTACTACGCTGCTTTCGTTTTACAGGGGTCTTCCGCTTATTAGTTTTCCGAGTTGCTTTCCGCGCAGCCATAGTCCGAGAGTTTTTTGAAAAAAGAGGGCCTTCTTATGGATTATGGCGCAAAATTTTATTAATTTCAATAAATTATTAAGGTTTCTAAGATTAATTTGAACATTTTGTTAGTTTGCCGAAACCGCCATCTTTTCACTGCTCACCCTTCAGCCATCGATCCAGAAATTCATAGGTTGCCACGCCATTGATCGAGTGCGGGCCGTCGAACCATTCGATCGCAGTGCGTTCGGGAATCTTTAATTGCGCTGCATACAGGTTGCGCACCTTGGCATATTCGAAGGCTACCCATTCATCCGGGGCGACGCCGTCGAAGTGCCCTCTCTCAACCATGAACGGCCGCGGGCAGATTAGGGCCGCCATCTCCGCGTAGTTGAAGGTGCCTCCCAGGTTCCACTCGAAGATTTCGTATTCGCCCTTGTTCGCATAGCTGTAGCGCAGCGATTTCGGATCGGTGGCCGCATTTTTCCACACCCACTCATTAAAATCGGCCGAGC
>JAHDCN010000050.1 GCA_020629815.1 Verrucomicrobiota bacterium | reverse complement strand
TGGCGTAGCTTAGGAAACCCGCACGCTGCGTTTTTTGTTCAACTTCAGAACCTGACCACTGGTTAGGCCCGGTTCTGCCTTTGGATCAGTTACCTTGGTACCATCGATCTGGATGCTGCCCTGCTGGATTAAGCGGCGGACGTCCGAGCCTGACTTGGGTTCCTCGATGTCTTGGAATGCTGCTAACACGATCCCCAATAAATCTGAGCGGTCCCCCGGTGGGGAAAATTCCGGGAGATCGGCATCGCTCAGGCTACCTCTGTTGTTCCAGTTTGCGATTGCTGCCTCTGCCTCTTCGGCACTGTGGTAGCGGGTGACAATCTTGGCGGCCAGTGATTTTTTCGCCTCAAGCGGATGCGCATTGGTATCTAATTCTTCGCCGAGTAAAAGAACGAAGTATCGCTCCATCAGCTCGTCAGAAATACTCATGATCTTGCCGAACATCTCACTTGGCGGTTCGCTGATGCCAACATAGTTGTTGAGGCTCTTGCTCATTTTTTGCACGCCGTCCAGCCCTTCAAGAATAGGCATACACATCACCACCTGTTGCTCCATACCCTCGGTCTTCTGCATGTCACGACCAACCAAAATGTTGAAAAGCTGGTCAGTGCCTCCGAGTTCAACGTCGGCGCGTACTTCAACCGAATCCCAACCCTGAACAATTGGATACTGAATTTCGTGAAGGCGCACTTCCTGATTCTGGGTGATCCGGTTTTTGAAGTCTTCGCGCTGCAGCATTTGTTGCATGGTGACCCGGGCATTCAGCTGGATCACTTCGGAAAAGGTCATTTTATTGAACCACTCCCCGTTGAAGACAATCTCGGTTTTGTCCTTATCTAAAATTCTAAACGCCTGCTCTGTGTAGGTTTCTGCATTGGCCAGGATGTCTTCCCGCGAAAGGGGAGGGCGGGTCTTGGAGCGTCCAGTCGGATCACCAATCTGCGCGGTAAAATCACCAATAATCAGAACTGCCTGGTGACCGAGTTCCTGAAATTGTCGCAGTTTTTCCAACACGACGCTGTGACCGAGGTGCAGGTCGGGCGAAGTCGGGTCGACGCCGAGTTTTGCGCGCAGCGGTTTGCCTTTCTTTAGTTTCTCTTCCAGCTCTTTCTCGCTGATCAGATTGGCTACACCACGGGTGAGTAATTCCAGTTGTTCTTCTGGTGATTTCATTGGTTGAATCTCCGATTCAAAATTGTAAGCGGTTTAGGAATCCGCTCCTGCCGTATCCAGTTCAGGGGAGCTGAACTTTTGGCGGTAGACATTCGGCGATATACCAAAAATGTCCTGAAATAACTTGGAGAATTGCGAAGTAGTAGCAAAGCCCAAATCTTTGGAAATGATGCGTGGTTCGAGGTCGGTGCAGAGCAGGCGGTGAGCCGCATGAAAAACTCTCCGACGGTCAGCGTAGTTACTCATTGAAAGCCCGGTCAAATCTCGAAATGCTGTTTCGATGTCTGCCAAGTCAAAGCCACCGCGGGCCATTTTCTTTTCGTAAAAACGTTCGCCATTTTCGATTTTCTTCTCGATTACATCCAGGGCATGCGTCGCCTCCGGTAGAAAATCCAACTCATTCACTCCGCGCCAGTATCGATTGTATTCGTCTCCGATCAGCATCATCAGCTTGATGATGCTCACGCGCGTAATCGGCTCCATTTGCCGGTTGTCTTTGATCAGCTCTCGCAGATACGCCAACTCCCCACTGATTCGCTCCGAAGCTTCCTCCTTGGTAGTGAATACATGGATCGTCTCATCGCGTGGATAGCGGAACCAGCTTTGGTCGAAAAAGATCGACATCACATCGGGTGAGTGAACCAGCAGATTAAAGTCCGCAGACAGCCACTCAGGGAGGTATCGCAGCCGGGTGAAGACCACCTGTTCGGGCTGCTTGACCGCGTGACGGTTGCCCGGGTTCAAAACAACCACGGAACCTTCGCGCAAAGCCTGACTTCCGGAATCGGTTTCGTGAAGGAACGAACCTTCCTGAACGTAGAAGATTTCCGGGAAGTTGGTCGGTGGAAACTCATACTCCTCAACCAGATGAAAATGGGTCAGACGTACGGGCCAACGGCCGGAGTTTTCGATTCGATTCTCCCCGGGACCGGACTTTTTGAAGAAAAGGGCCATATGCGTTTACTGATACCTCTCCCTAGATGCCGCGAAATCGTCTGAAGTTCAACCCTCAATCATAGTGAACTTGCCACAGGGACAGACCGTCGGGTGGGGCACAATGGGGTGCCTTTTGCTCCGGATACTTGCCCTCGAGGAGTTCTTTGATCTCTTCCAGTGTGATCTTTTTTCTCAAATGACTGGTGCAGGTTCCGACGAGGAAACGGACCATTTTGTAGAGAAACCCGTTCCCATGAACTTCGATCACATACTGGTTTTCCTTCTCCTTTAGCAGGTCGGTTGAAAATATGGTTCTGGTTGTGTTTCTGTCGGCGTCTTTGCCATCGTTCCGGTTGGCGGAGAAGGAGCGAAAATCGTGTGTCCCTGTGATTTCCTGCAAAACATTCGTCATTTCCGTGATCTGCTCTTCGCTCACCCAGGGCAAATGCCAGCTAAGACCTGCCTGTAGTGGTGGCAAAACCGGAGCAGTGTGAAAACGGTAGCGATAGGTTTTTCCAACAGCGGAGAATCGCGCATGAAAGTCGGAAGTAACTGCCTGGCATCCGTACACTCGAATCGCGGCAGGTAGATTAGCATTCAGTGCTTTCCGCCAATCGTCACCCTGCATACGCCATTCGGCAGGCACATCAAAGTGAGCTACCTGGTTTTCGGCGGACACGCCGGAATCAGTTCGGCCGGAACCCTGCAAACGACCTGCTTCCGGGCAGATTCGATGTAGAGCCAACTGCAGAACATCTTGCACTGTGTTTCCGCCGGGCTGGCTTTGCCAACCTTCGTAGGGCCGTCCGTCGTAGGCGAGATCAATGCGAAAGCGCTGGAGTTCAGGATTCAAGTCAGTTGCATGCTAGTCGACTGACCGGTAGTTTCCAGTGGTTTGAATCTCAAGTATCTCGAACATCTCGATCTAAAGCAGCACGCGCAGGAGTGGTATCGCTATGTCCTGCCGATCTTTGTGTTGGTTCTGGCCTTGTTTCTCATTGTGTTCCTGGTGATCAAGCCCACCAAAAAGCAGGCGATGTGGGAGCAGGAGCGGGATGTCCGAATGGGGCTTCTCGAGATCAAGGATGACGCCGTTTATGACCCTGCCTTTGTTACCTTGTCTCCGACAGAAATGGCAATCGCTCCAAAAGCTGTGCGATTCGATTCACCAATGGGGACAGAGCATGGTGGACTTTCCTACAATGCTCAACCATTCCTGACCGACAGGCATTTGGGCGACGACCTGAATGGCATCGGAGGACAAAACTCTGATCTGGGAGATCCGGTTTACGCAGTCAGTGATGGGCGTGTCATTTATGCCGGCTGGCCTACTGATGGTTGGGGTAACGTGGTGATACTTTTGCATGAGCTTCCTGATGGCAGAATGATCGAAACCTTCTACGGGCACCTCGATACGATTCTGGTCCCTGTCGGGAAAAATGTTCGCCGTGGACAGAAGGTTGGCACGGTCGGAAATGCCAACGGTCGCTACCTGGCGCACCTTCACTTCGAGATCAGGCGCTATCCGACTTTGGATGTAGGGGCGGGCTATGCGGAGTCTGCACTTGGACGATTGTCGGGTGAATTGTCCCTGCTGAAATGGCGTGGCCGACCTGATGACATGCTCTCCGCCGCGCCCCGCGAATCGGAATCCTACCGACAAAGTCTGAAGGTGAACACCTCCGGCGAATAACGGAAGATCACTATGTCGATCCCAGACCTAGTCGTCGTGACATTGATTTTGTCGGTAGCGGCCTATTTGCAGGCATCGATAGGATTTGGTCTTGCTTTGGTTTGCCTGGCTTTTCTGCCCATGATTATTCCGGCTGAGGAAGGGATTGCGCTGGTTACTCTTTTCAATTTGCTGATCACTTCGGCAATCCTGTTTGCAAACCGAAAAGGGATTGTCTGGAAGCCGGCTGCCGCTATTGCCATTGGTTCCGTGATCGGCATACCCATTGGCTTCTACTGCCTCAAGGCGATAGACAGCGTGTTGATCATTCGAATCCTGGGAATCGTGCTGGCAGCTATCGCCTTGTTTGAACTGGCGAAAGACCGACTGGCTCGCGGTTTTCAATGGCCGGAGCGTTCCGGTCTTCCTGTGGGCATCTTCGCCGGCGTATTGGGCGGTGCCTTCAATGTGGGAGGGCCTCCAGTGGTGGCCTATATCTACTCGCGCAATTGGTCAAAGGTCCAATCGGTGGCGGTGATGCAGATTGTCTTTCTGGCTTCCGGCCTGTTTCGCAGTGTCCTGATGGTTGGCTCCGGCGATTACAGCAGTCGTATCCTTTTGATGGGAGCGTGCTCGATAGTTCCCGCCATCTTTGCCACCTGGTTGGGGAAAAAGACTCTGGATCGGATCCCTACGGAAAGGCTGCGGGTCGTCGTGTTTTCCCTGATTCTTCTGATCGGCTTGCGCTACCTTGTATTCGGATAGACGACGATTGATCTATCGAGCAGGCACAGGTTCGGCA
This sequence comes from Verrucomicrobiota bacterium, assembly GCA_020629815.1. Taxonomy (GTDB): domain Bacteria; phylum Verrucomicrobiota; class Verrucomicrobiia; order Verrucomicrobiales; family DEV007; genus Arctic95D-9. Next base: position 8,381 of record JAHDCN010000050.1, on the reverse strand, counting down.
GGTGCCGATTTCCGAAAGAACAAAAGCCCCGCGATTACACACCAGATGGTGTCGGCAATCAACGCGTTGCGGAGGAACACCCAGGCCTGTGGAGAATACTGAGGCAGACCGGTGGTTTGACTCTGCCACCAACCGGCAATGGACTTGGCATACTCCGGGCTGACCATCCAGGAAAAGGTATTGGCAAAGACGTAAAACCCTACGCTCGCAAGCAGTGTCCCGCACCAGAGAGCCGGCCATGTGCGACCGGACCATTGCCCAAAGCGGCTGGCAACGAATGCCACCACCGCGTAAAAGCCCGCAGACATCAGCGTGTAGTTGCCTACACCGGTGCCACGCGTTAGCCCGAGAAACAAATCGCTACCGACCAGCAGCAAGATGGGTAACCACCAAAACCTTGCTCCCAACAAAAGAGCTCCACCAAAGCATACTGCCATGAGTGGAGCTGTATTGCCCAAAAAGGAAAAGTGAGCTGCTCCCCAACGATACAAAATTGTAAGGATGAGAAGTCCCACCAGAAGAGGTAGGTGAATCTTGGGAGATGCTTTCGTTTTCAAATCAGCGACCTAACAGGGTTAGGTCGCCAAGGTAACAGGGTTAGGTCAATGACTCAACAGGGTATCGTCACGAAAGTGACTGAAGTTGAGCAATGATTGCGTCTTTGCTCATGATGCCTGTTTTGGTCTCTTTGATTTCCCCGTCTTTGAAAAAGAGAAGTGTGGGAACTGCCCGAACGGAGAATTTCATTCCGAGTTCGCGGTTGTTCATCACGTCGACTTTAGTGATCTTGGCGGTATCGCCGAGCTCTTCCGCAACTTCATCGAGAACCGGTGCCAGCATCTTGCAGGGTCCGCAATGCTCAGACCAGAAGTCCACCAGAACGGGAACGGATGATTCTTCGACTTCTCCAGTGAAAGTCTCTTCAGTGAGTTCAACAATTGATTCGTGTGCCATGGCTGTATTTTTGCTTTTGGTTGCTATAATTGGTTGGTTCCGCCTGATCAATCTGTCAGCGGAAATGGCTAAGAATCAAGACGAATTGGTTTTCGATTTCTTACAAAAAAAGCCTCTCCGCCGAAACGAAGAGGCTCTTTTGAAAAAGGTTGGATCAAAAGGAGGGACTAAAAGCCTCCGTTGTTCAGCTTGGTGATGATCTCGATTGCGAGTACTCCGGCTGCGAAAATAAAGACAATAATTGCAAACAACATAATCTCGTTGGGTTGAAAATTTTTACAGTTTCGTGAGAAGCTCAACGGCGAGCAGTGCCAAGGCTAGTAGGAACACAATGATAGCAAACGGCATCAAGCCGCCTTCTTCGTATTCTTCCTCCCACTCTTCTTCCTCTACAGCAGTGGATTGGATATCCGGAGCCTGACTAATGGTCGAAGTTGGAGTCTTGCTTTGTCCCATCGGCTGGGTTCCACCCATTTTGACAGTCGCCTGTGGCAATGGCTTGGCTCCACCTGCTTGCAGAGGTGTCGTTGCTTTGCCGGGTGCCGCGGCAGGACCGCCGACGCCAGGTGCTTTGGCCAAAGGAATCGTCTTGGCACCAACCGGTGTCGTGGCACCTGGAGGTGCTGTTTGGACGGGTTTGGTTGGCCCAAGTGGGTCAGCTTTGGAAAGAGGAACAGTTTTCGCGCCGGGTGCAGATGGTGGAGCCGGTGCGGCTTGAACTGGTTTGGTCGCACCATCAGGAGCTCCTGGTGCGGGTGGTGCTACAGAAACGGGCTTAGTCGGTCCAAGCTCATCAACAGCGGCTGCAGAAGGTTTCCCGGATGGAGGCGGTGGAGGAGCGGCTGCTCCTGCGGCGGGCGGCGGAGGTGGCGCTGGGGCTCCACTTGCAGATGGAGCAGGAGGTGGTGTTGGAGCTGCGGGAGCCGGCGGGGGTGCCGGTGACGGAGTTGGCGCTGGAGCCGGCGGTGCTGGCACTGCGGAAGGTCCTGTGGGCCCGGTTGGAGCTGCGGAAACTTCTGCGCTGGCTATCGGTGCAGTGGAACCATCGTTAGGGATGGGTGCAGTTGCACCTCCGCCAGTATCAACTGGATCTGTTGAGGCATCAACATTGGGAGAAACTGGATCGGTAGTCGCATCACCGGTAGTGATGGGTGCTGTAGATCCCTTTGGTGCTACTGGCCCGGAATCTTCAGTCTGGGCACGAAGACTGATCCGAACAGTCTCTTTTTTCAGCGGCACTGTTGATGTGCTCGTTGACGGTTTGTCGTCCTTATCGCTCATGGTAAAAAATTTTACAACCAGCCATCATTAAGGCCTTTTTTTTGGTGTAGTGTCAACCGTATATTCGCTCAGTTTTGACGAAAGGTTTGGATTTTCCGCGCAGATTCGCGAAATTTTTCAAATTTCTTCCCGGAAACGCTTATTTCCCGCAATTTCTGCTAAAAATGTCTATCGATCAGATCACATCGCCAATCGAGCTTTTGCAGGCACTAGTTCGCATACCCAGTGTGAACCCGGAAGGCGACCCGGGAACGAAGGCAGAGAACGTGGGAGAAGGGAAGTGTGCCCGGTTTGTTGGGGATTTTTTACAAAATCGCTGCGGCGCTGAGGTCGTTTACGATGAAGTGCTGCCGGATCGGCCAAATGTGATCGGCCACATGCGCGGAACGAATGATCCAGTAAAGTCTCTGCTGTTCGCTCCGCATACCGACACAGTCAGTGTAAAACACATGACGATCGAGCCCTTTGGTGGAGAGCTAAAAGATGGCAAAATTCTTGGGCGCGGGGCAAGCGATACCAAAGGAACGATGGCGGCCATGCTGTGGGCTTTGTACGAATTGAAGGATGAAATTCACGAAATGGATATCCGGGTTTCCTTTGTGGGTCTAATGGGGGAGGAAGCAGGGCAACCGGGTTCGATTCATTTTGCCAAAAAGTACCGGGGCCAGTTTGATTTTGCTGTCGTGGGAGAACCAACTGAGTTGCAGACCGTCTTTACTCACAAAGGGTGTTGCTGGATCGACCTGATTACTTCGGGCAAACCGGCTCATGGATCGACGCCCGAGCGCGGGGATAATGCTGTCGAAGCCATGATGGAAGTTCTTCGGGAACTGTTGCCCTTGCTGAGGGAATCACTGGCAGGATTCAACGATGAGCTGCTCGGCTCGCCGACAGTAAATCTGGGTAAGCTGAATGGAGGGCACAGCACAAACATAGTGCCGCATCTATGCCGGGCTTCCCTGGATATTCGGGAAACTCCGGCTCTGCGTGAGGCGGGAGGAGCGGTCGCCCTGGTGAAAAATCTTCTCGATAAAATCGGAGCGGATCAGAATGTCAGCCTTGAAGTTGCAGTCGATTCTGTCCCCTTGAGCACAGATCGTGACCATGATGGCGTGGCTGCGCTGCGCTCGATAGGATCTGAGCTCACTACCGCTCCCTGGTTCTGTGACGCCGGGCGGCTGGCTGAGGGAGACATCCCTGCGGTCGCAGTCGGCCCGGGAAACATTCGAGAGGCCCACACCAAAGATGAATATCTCCTGGCAGAGGACCTCTTGAATGGTGTGGATTTTTATCGGGATTTTATCCGCGCGTATGCGGAACGCTGCTAAGGCGTATTACTTTTTGCCCGGCTTCTTCCCTGGACCTTTTTTCAAAGGCTTCTTTGGCTCAGGCTTGCGACCTTTTCCGTCGTCTTTGTCCTCTTCCGGTTTCCGGAGCTCAGACAAATCTACTTTACCATCGGTAAGATCGACCACTAAAGTCTTGCCCTTCCCAACTTCGCGAAGAATTCCGGACAGACGGCGTGTGTCGAGATCGCGCCCACGAAACTTTCCTCCTTCTTTATCAGGAGCGGTATCGTATTTTTTCAGGAGGTCCACCCGATCCTCTGACAGTAAAACGACTGGAATGGTACCACCAAAGTTCTTCTCTCGCTCGTCCCAGGTGTGCGCGATCACAACGGTGTAATCCTTCTCCTCCTTCATCTTGACTGGTTTCATCCAGGCGACTTCGAGGGTGACCTTCTGGTCGATTTGGTCGGACTTGAAATTCCGAACGTAGTCTGCTGTGTATTTGCTCCGCTCTGCGAGAGCCGGGGAAACAGCCAGGAGTAAACAGGTAAGGGTAAGCACAATTTTCATCTTTTTCTTAACGGATAGAACACCAACTCTATTCAGTGAGTTGCAAAAAATCAGTCTTCCACTGGTTGCGCAAGCACAAACGGAGTCACTACCAACGCGAGGAATCTGGCATTACTTTCCTCCCAATACATGGCGTGAGGAGTGGAAGGCTGGAGGATATCTCCCGACTTCCTCCAGGCTTGGACTTTATCCGTATCATCGGCCGAAAAGGCCTTGCCGACCTCGATTAGGTCCAGCGATGGATCGACGTAGACCAGGGAACCGGCGGCGTAGTGTTTCTCCAAATACGACCAATCTACTTCTCCGGTATACTTCTCTAGTTTCTCCTCGTCGGAAGATAAGTCTTCACCGATAATCCCATAGCGCATGCTTTCTTCCGGTGTGTCCGAGCCGTTATCATTTGCCATCATGGTATTTCTTGAAGGTGACAATCGGGTAGCCACAAAGCCAGGTTTTTCGACCTGTCTCCTGAAGACCTTGTCGAGTTGAGAGGGGGTCACAATTCGACGCGCTTGCCGCCGTTGCGAGCGCTTTCGTAAATTGCGCAAATCAAAGAGACGGCACGGCGGGCTTCTTTGCCGCCAACGGTAGGCTCTTTGCCTGCTGAGATCGCGGTGACTACGTCTTCAAAATTCAGTTTGTGTCCGGTGAAGTTAATTGCGCTGGGGTCACTTGCGCCAAGTCCGTCGCCTTCGGAATCCAACATCAAGTTGTCGAAAACCGCCTGATCTTCGACCGCCTCTTCCTGAAAATCCCAGATCCGGAACTTCTCGTCAGCGAGGAAGGCCGAACCTTTATCGCCGGATAGATTGACCTCTGCCGGATATCCCTTCCAACAGGCGGTAGATCCCTGGATCGTTCCTTTGGCTCCGTTCTTGAATTCCAGAATTGCCACGGCGGTATCTTCGACTTCGATTCCTTCATGCGCGAGGCAGGACATGCTTGCGGAAACGGCTGCTACATCACCGGCAAGGTAAATCAATTGATCGATTAAGTGGATCGATTGGTTCATCAAGGCACCGCCTCCATCAAGCGCCCAGGTTCCACGCCAGGCTCCGGAATCGTAGTAAGCCTGATCGCGATACCACTTCACCTGCGCATCACAAATCGCCAGCGTTCCGAAACGACCATCATCAACCGCCTTTTTGAAGGCATCCATGGCCGGATGAAACCTCCGGTTAAAAATTCCGGACAAGGTAACTCCGGCCTCTTCACAGGCTGCAATCATTTGGTCGATTCTCTCCGGGGTTACCTCCAGCGGCTTTTCGCAGATCACGTGTTTGCCGACTTTGGCAGCAGCGACAGCTGGTTCCAGATGAGCGCCACTGGGTGTAGCGATGGTAACGATTTCGAGTTCTGGATCGGCGAGAAACTCATCCAAATCGGTGAATCCCTTGCCGCCGTTTTCAGCGACCATTTCATCAACGGCATCCTGACGGCGACCGTAAAAGGAGTGCAGTTCGCCACCCTCCATCGCGGCAATCGCCTTCGCATGGAAGTTGGCAATCATGCCAACACCAATGATTCCGAATTTCATAATTCAATATGGTTGGCGAAAACTAGGCAGCGCGTCGATTGCGGGACATGAATCCCACGATGCCGATGACGAATAGAAGCAGGATGACTCCAATGCCGAGCTTCCCTACCGGGAATGAGCCCCACATTTTGTCTTTCAATGCCCAAATTGAACCGAGTGTTGCGAGACCTGTGGCGATGATCATCAGCACATTCCAAATGAGTCGGCTGCCTCCGGTTGGTGCAGCGTCGCCGAGCAGGCGTTTCGAATTCATCATCAGGAAGAAAATGAAGTAGGCAATCGGCAGGAGAGAGCTCCCAATCACAGAAGTCGGGATCGCCAGCGCGGCTTTTGATTCTCCAGTCCAGACCAGCGGGAAACAAACGCCGAGAATTCCGGGAATCAGACTGCCGAGAAAGTGCAGTTTCTTGTTGTTTGGTTGACCGAGAGCCTCGCACAGGCAGAAGCCGTTGATCAGCATGAGAATGATGATGGTAGAGATGGCCATTCCCAGCACACCGATACCGAAGATCAGCTTGCCCACATTTTCCCCTGCCAGAGTGGAAAGGGATTTCGCCAGATCGCGGTCTTTGCGATCCACCATCATGGCTGCGACTTTTTTGTCTGCCAAAGGCAGTTTGTCGCGAAGCTCAGCGACCTTGGCTGCCTTTGCATCGTCTCCGCTAACCGCAGCGATGGCATCGGCATATTGCACTTTTACAAATTTGTCGGCCACGCCGTTGAAGCTTGCCTCTTTTCCGGCGATCACCGTTCCGTCTTCATTCAAAATGTCGGCAGACTTCGCGTGAAACTGGCTGGCTGCTGCAATCACAATACAACCGGTTGCGATCATGAAAGGGATAATCAAACAAGTGGAAAGGTCGAAGCGTGCGAGGCCGCGGTGTTCTCTGCCCCAGCCTTTGCGAAGCATCGAATACGGCAGCAAAAAGGTCATGTTGATACCCACCGCTGTTCCGAAGGCTGCAATGATCTTGTCTTTCTGCAAACCACCGATCATAGAACTCCAGGTCGATGAATGATCACCGGTCGCCTGGACGGCAGCCGCGACTTCAGGAGCAGGATCTTTCAAGAAGCTCAGATTCGGCACAAACCCTTTCAGAATTTTGCCCCAGTCCAGAGCACCGGAAGTGGAGAGTTTGAATACCACGACAAAGAATGAAACCACCACGATCCCAACCAGGATTTTCAGGATCATTTCAAACAGCTTTACGCCTTTGCTGTTCGAGTCATACGCTTTGACTACGATTGCGGCGAGGACCAGAACTACGGCACCAATGATCCAGGGTGCTGCCGTATTGCCATCGAGGGAAGGAATCAAGTTTTGCTGAACCGCACCGGAGGCCAGCGCAAATTGCGGCAGACACCAGACGATGTTTGCCATCATCGCAGCAATCAGCCATGCCCATGCCAGAATCGGGCTAACGTTTCGGGCGATCGAGCCAAATGGTCGCTCTCCGGTTGAGAGAGTCACGTAGGAAATGGCGCTCAACATGATGACACCGAGGATCATCGCCAACGGTTGCAGCCACATCATATTGTAACCGAGCAACACGCCCAGGAACAAGGCACTGGCCAGTGATCCTCCTCCAAGAGTAATCGCTGCCTGCAGCCAACCGGGACCGGATTTCTTCGTGTAGTAACCCAGCCTTTTGCCCAGTCCCTGCTTATTAATTTCCGCTAACTCAGCGGTTTCCTGTTCGTTGATCGCACTATCACTCATGAAAATCTCCTGTGAAGGGTGAGTTGCGATTCTACCGGCTGCGACAAAAGCGTCAAGGTCGTTGAATCCGTCCTTTCTGACACAGCTGAATGGTCCGGTTTGCTAAAAATTAACACTAAAATAGTGACAATGTCATTAAATGGTGTATTTTCACTTATGAAAGAAAATCAAAAACCATCTCCAAAGAAAAAAGCAGCCCGTGCTGCGAAGAAACGTGCTCGTGTGGCGAAAAAACAAGCCAGTCATCAAAAGCCGAACTTGCTGCGCGATCGACTGAAGAAACTAAAGGATTCCGGGCCGGAGCTCGGTATTGAACAATTGGTCAATCGTGCCAATCGAATTGTGAAGAACAATCCCGGTCTGTTTCAGGGGGATTCCGATGGTCGAGTCGCTGAGGAAATTACCAAGCGGAATATCCGAAACTACCAGAACCGGGAAATGATCTCTGCTCCATCGCGTGATGGCAAAAAAGCGGTTTATGGTTTCACCCATTTGCTGCAACTGCTGGCGATCCGGCGGGGGCTTGCTCTTGGCAATCGGGGGCGACAGCTGAAAACCATGGTCGACGGGCTGGGTGAAAAACAGCTGATGCAGCTGCTGTTTGCCGACTCGCAAACAAAGCCGGCAAAACAAAAATCAGCCGACGAGCCGACCGCTTCCGGTCCATGGATTCGCGTGACGATCGTTCCTGGCTTGGAACTTCACGCCGCACGTGGCTTCACTGTTCCAGCAGGCCCGGGAAAGAAAGAGCTCATGCAGCGCTTCGGGGCGGCCCTCCGTGAGGTTCGTAAAATTCGGAAGGAACTCTCCGCTCGATTTGCGCAGAATAATGCGAAAGGTAAGAAGGCGTAGTTCGCAGTCTGAAATTTTGACACAAAAAAACCGGTCGTCGGAAAATCCAACGACCGGTTTTTTGTGAAATCCTGTAAAAAGGAAGCCTAGTAGCGGTAAAGCTCCGGCTTGTAAGGGCCCTCGACGGGAACGCCAATGTAGTCGGCTTGATCCTTGGTGAGAGTCGTCAGCTTGGCGC
>JAHDCN010000528.1 GCA_020629815.1 Verrucomicrobiota bacterium | reverse complement strand
ATTCCCTTGGATTAACAGGATTGTATTCGAGAAAATGAGGCAAAACATCTGCGCATATCCGCGTTCATTCGCGAGAATCTGTGTTGGAAAAAATAAAACTCCTGTAAATCAAAATCAATCCCGTCAATCCTGTCTAAACTCATCGCACCACCTCCCAAACAGCCCCCTCATCCAGAGAGAACGAGCCCATTAGCTTCTCCTCCATATGAGAGCGCAAATTCTCCAATCCGGAAACCCGATCCGAAGTGGGAAACTCGGTCAAAAACAGCGGCCACTTCGGCTGACCCCAGAAGGTCGTTTCCAGCTCACTGCCTTCGTGTTCGATTAATAAAATCGCCGAAGTTTGACTGTAAGCGGACTCACCGAAGATCAGGTCGAGCTGCAGTGATTCATCGCTCACCTCGATCCAAGGACCGGAAGCAAACCCGGCACTGGAGTTCAAACACGGTAGCGAGGGGTGGTTGACTCGGGGCACATCCAGGCTCAAGCGAAACGAAGAATCATAACGGCCGCCTTCAAAGACCGGCTTGCCATCGACGACAACCAGGAGGTGATTGTCCGCATAGCCCCAGAATCGATAGCGTCCGCTTTTTGGTGGGCGAACTTTTCCACTGTAATGGGCCAGCCAACCGGCTCGGCTGTCGAAAGGAGCCAGTCCAATACGCTCCGGGAAGTGATCGTAGGTTCCGGCGATTCCAGTGAAACGCAAGTTTGGGCCCTGCTTCAGCTTTTGCAGGGGAGCCCGATTCTGCATTCCGCTGCGAATCATCGGCAACAGTTGAGAGCCAATGATATCCGGCACCGGGCGCTGTTTCAGAGTGTTGGGATCAGGATGCTGATGAAATCCGTAGATCGTTCCGCCAAGGGCAGACTCATTCATATCCATCTTCGAGAGCGGCAGTTCCGGAACGCCGGAAGGTCCCTTCGAGTGACGCTTCACGATGTCGCCGGATTCGGAAAAATTGGCTGACTCACCTTCACGCATCAGCTGAGAGCCGGTGCCGTCAGGTTGGGCAACCGCGATCTCACCATCGAGCACGAGAACCTTGGATTCCGACTCGCGGGCTTTGACCACAAAGCTGGTGCCAAGATCGGTGATTTTTCGTTTTGGCGTATCAACGACAAATCCGATCCCCTGAGGCGGCACAACCAGTTTTACCTCGCCATCCCGAAGATACAGTTTTTCCCGACTGGTGGTGGTCAGTGACAGAGGTGCGGTCGCAATGACGTGAACCCCCGTTTCGCGAAACGCCATTTCCACCAAGCCTTCGGTCATTTCGATCCGGTCGCCGGCTTCCAGGCTCTGGCCTGCTGTCAGTTTGCCTTTTTCATTATGCTGGCCGGCACCTTCGACCCGAATTACCCGGGCGACGGAGTCAACAGGGTTAGGCCGCTGACTATACCCTGTTAGGTCACTGACCATACCCTGTTGGGTCAGGAAAAAAGTGGCGACCGCGAGCGCCGGGAGTACGACGGCGCAGGCGAAAAGCACTTTATTAAATTTTGCTCCCGCTGGCTCGAGGGTTTCAGTATTGCCAGCAGGAGAGAAGGAAACGATTCGTCCCGCTTCCGGTTCCTTTTGATCTCCGAGTTGATGCAGCCAGGCTTCCATCTGACAATTTTCGATGTAACCATCGATCGCTTCCGGATGACTTTTCAGCCATTCACGGAGTTCCTCCGTTTCCGAACCGGAAAGATCTCCATCGAAGGATCGCTGCAGAAGCTGGTGGTAGTGTTTCTCTTTAGAATTCATGGGAGAAAAAGGGGATAGCGTTTAGCGGGTAGGGGATAGCGGATAGTGATCGGAGGTAGCGGAACTTGCGAAAAGTTCCGATGTGTTTGGAGCGGAGGATGTGGCTCTTTGGTGATTGTCATCCTGAGCGAGCTTGCGAGTCGAAGGATCTCTCTCAGGGCGAGTAAGGTTCAAATAATAGCGAGAATTGCCAGTTCGTTGGCGTGGCCCAGATGGTATCGCGAAATAGTAATTCGGAATGGATTTGTTCCATCGAGAGATTTCTCGACTCGCAAGCTCGCTCGAAATGACAATGCGAG
>JAHDCN010000527.1 GCA_020629815.1 Verrucomicrobiota bacterium | reverse complement strand
GAAGAGGAGGAAAAGGGCAACCAGCAACAGGATCAGAATCAACAGTCGCAACCCGAGCCGGAACCGGAGGCTCCAAAGGACGGTGATCTGCAAGCAAACTCCAACAAGCCGGATCAGCCGCAGGAGGGCAATCCGAACCAGCCTCGTCCTCAGGATATGCAGCCGAACCCGGAGACCGGATATTCCCCCAGTGAAGCTCGTCAGCTGTTGCGGGCACTGGCGGATGAGACGGAGGTGAAACCGATGTTGGAGCCAGCCAAACCTGAAAAATATCGCAATTGGTAGATGACCCGATTTTTCCCCACCTTTCTGCTGATCTTCAGCTTTGCGTTGCCGGTTTTTGCCCAGAATCAATCAGGGCCAAAGATCGAGGCCGCGATGATTTCCCGTCGAATCAATGTGGGCGAAACAGGGCAGTTGCTGGTTACGATTTCCAATGGCCGGGCGACGGATATGCCTTCGCGGATCGACGCACAGGGGCTTGATGTTACCTTTGCGGGAAATCAGACTTCGACCAATATCACCAATGGTTCGATGTCGTATGAGAACGTGTATTTTTACCAAGTCAAACCGACTGCAGGTGAGGGAAGCTACACCATTCCTGCGATCACGGTTTCTGTGGAAGGCCAACAGTTGAAGAGCACCCCGATTGAGATCACTGTAGCAAAGCCGAAAACCGATGGCGGTTTGGCCGCTGCTGCGACGAAACCGTATTTCGGCAGATTCAGTCTGGATGCGGAAGAAATCTACGCCAACCAGATTGTCCCACTGGAAATTAAGGCCTATGTCCGGGGGCGCAATGCGATCCATGATGTATCGAGTGCCAGCCTTGATCACGAAAGTTTTGTGATTCAGAATTTTCGTGATGTAAAAATTGATGGAGTCGAACTGAATGGCAGCCTGTATTCCATCGCTAAGCTCGGCTCCCACCTGTTTGCGTTGAAACCCGGCGAACACACACTTGGTCCTGCAGAGATTGGCGTCAAAGTTCTCGACAGCCGACGTGGCGGAGGGTTCGGGTTTCCCAGCATCTTTCAAAGCACTCGTGTAGTAAAGGTGGCAACCAATGCGCTGACCTTGACGGTGAAACCTTTGCCCGAAGGTGCGCCGGCCAGTTTCACTGGAGGGGTGGGGGATTTTGCGCTGACTGTGAATCCTTCGACTACAGCTGTTTCAGTGGGCGATCCCATCTCGATGGAATTCATTGTCGCCGGTGTCGGCAATCTGGGCACATTGGGGGCTCCGGTTTTTTCCGCTGCGGCAAAGCCGGATCAGTGGAAAACCTACGAGGCCAATAAGTCACTGGAACCGGATCAGGTTTCCGATGGGGTGGCACCCGGACGAGCAACATTTTCGCAGGTGATTATTCCGCTGCAGGAAACTACGGAGATCCCGACCTTCGAACTTACGTTTTTTGATCCGGCAAAGGGGGAATACGTGACCCGGAAGACCGACCCGATCCCAATCAGCGTGGCTGCCGATGGCGGAACGGCACCTGCGACCACTATGGCGTTTCCTGCTGCTGCGACGCCGGGAGCACAGGCAGCGTTTCCCGGACCGGCCGCTGCGGTTCCAACAGCGTCCTTTGCCGACGTCCTGCATATTCAAACCGGCCTGACAAAATGGAGGCCTATCACAGCTGCTGTTCCCGGGGCAAAAGGAGGTCCGTTGTTTTTCGCCTTTCACGTAATCTGCTCACTTGGCTTTTTTACCCTGCTGGCCTATGGCGTCCTGCGTTATCTGCGACAAAAGAAACTCGATGCCGGCGAGGCGATCCCGACTCTGAATTTTCAGCAATCTCTGCGACGAATTCCGAAACCTGGATCTAAGAAGCACGACTTCTACCGCGCTGTAGCCCGTTCGCTGTCGATCTGGAAATCCGAGCACAATGAAGCGCCGGAAAACCTGATGGAAGCAGTCAACAGTCTCTCCCGTCGCTGCGACTCGTTCCTCTATGCCGGCGAGGTGGACTCGACTGCGACGGTCGACCGGGAAGAGAGCTCGGAGTTTCTCACTGTTTTGAAAAAGCTGCCTGCCAAGTAATGGTCCGAATT
>JAHDCN010000526.1 GCA_020629815.1 Verrucomicrobiota bacterium | reverse complement strand
ACTTTGTAGAGATCGGAATCGATGAAGCGGTGCGCGCGATGATCCTCGACCTTTTTCCCGGCGATATGATCCGCCGCTGCCTGAAGGTGCTCGACACCGGCTTCTGTTCTTTCAAAAGCCCACGGAACCAGAGTCTTTCGCTGCGTCTCCATCCGGGGTCGCCAAAAGTCAGAGGTGATATCCACCTTATAATACGGCACCGGTTTGAGTGGGTAGTCCGCCTTTTGCTGCGCATCGCCCGATGCGGAAAAGAGAAGGACGCAAGCCGGGAAAACGAACGAGAGGTAACGCGCTTTCATTTGGTAGGAACGTGTATCCCCGGAAAAGTTCAAGGGCGGTCCTGCGAGGAAACGGGCGCAATTTTGTAGAAATCGAACATTCTCATCTCTATTTTACCTGCTACTATCGAATTGCATGAATCTCGGACAACCACGGAAAGTCGGCCTCCTGGTGGAAACTTCGCATGGCTCCGGGCGGGAAATCCTCCGGGGTATTGGCGAGTACGCCCATCGGCTTGGCAACTTCCAGCTGTTCCACTACCCGCGTGGTCTGGAAGAAGGGGTTCCAGGCTGGTTGGCGGACTGGGATGGTGATGGCATCATTGCCCGGATTCAAACACCCGAGGTCGCTGAGGCCCTGGCGAATCTCTCTGTTCCGGTAGTGGATGTGCTCGGGGTGGTTGAAAATGCCGGCTTCCCTCTCGTGCATGTCGATGACATCGAGGTCGCTCGAATCGCCGCCCGTTATTTTCGCGATCTTGGCTACCGCGAGTTTGGATTTTTCGGACTGAAAGGTGAAAACTGGTCCGAGCGGAGAAAGCAGGGATTCGTGAAAGCGCTGAGAAAAGTCAGTGTCCTTGAGGAAAAGCGAAACACCGGCGAGCCTTCGGACAAAATCACGGAATGGATCCGCAACCTGGAGAAACCTTGCGGTGTGATGGTTGCCAGCGACCAGCTCGCGCTTTCCTTGGTTGAAGTCTGCCGAAGTTTGCAGCTCGCGATTCCGGAACAGGTTTCTGTGCTCAGTGTCGATAATGACGTTCCGCTCTGCGAGATCAGCTCCCCTCCCCTTTCCAGTATTCGGGCCGGACACTTTCAGGTCGGAGTCGAGGCGGGCCGCCTTTTAGATCGACTGATGCAATCGACCGGCAAGGACAATGCCACAGCCGAAACGATTCTGGTACCGCCGGGTGGCATCGTTACCCGCTCATCGACGGATTCGCTGGCTCTGCATGATTCTGCCGTGGCGATCGGGGTAAACTTCCTGCGCCGCCACCTGTCCGAACCAATCACCAATGAAACGGTCGCACGAGCCTCCGGGATTTCCCGAACTCTGTTTCAGAAACGTTTCCGCGAAGCGACCGGAAAAACCATACGCCAGTTTCTTATCGAACTGCGTCTGGAACGGGCGCGTGCTCTGATTACCACCACCGATCTACCCTTCTGCGAAATTGCCGAACGCTGTGGATTCCGGCACCAGGAATACATGGGAGACGTGTTGAAGAAATATGCCCAGACGACACCGGGGCAGTTGCGCAAAGAGTCCCGTAATTCATAGGTACGGCGGCATCGATGCAGCAGAAAACCCGTCGAAAAAGGAAACGGATGTATTTTTGTAGATTTCAGACACGCCATCCTCATCAACTTGACGCCCGCTGGCCCTGCACTTTTGTTATCGAAACGGATGAAAATCGGTCAACCTTACCCTGTTAAGTCAGCGATCATACCCTGTTGGCTCGCCGCTCTTTTTGTGCTTTGCCCTATTGTAGCCGACGCAGATTTTGATCCCCGGCCAGCCGCCGCGAAAGTCGATGAGTTTCTTTTCGCCTACCTGAAGGAAAACAACATCGAGCCGCATCCAAATGTGAACGACGAGCAATTCGTGCGCAGGGCTTATCTCGGCATCATCGGGCGGATCCCCACCATTGAGGAAGCGGACGCCTTTCTGCAATCGAGCAGCTCGGGCAAGGACTCCGATTTGATTCAACAACTCCTGAAGAATGATGCCGGTTACACGGCGCATCACTACCATTTCTGGGCCGACCTTCTGCGCGCCT
>JAHDCN010000525.1 GCA_020629815.1 Verrucomicrobiota bacterium | reverse complement strand
CCAGGTGAATCCAACTGCCGGTCGTCGCCGCTTCGCCAAAAAACGTGCGCTTATAATGGCTCGACTCCAGCCCTCCCCAGACGACACCCGAACGTTTGATCTGAAAATGGAAATCCCCCTCGTCCCAGTGATTGGAATTCAACAGGGCGGAAATCTCATGCTCATAACGATCCACTTTCGCCCAGATCGAAACGGTCAGCTCGTCGCTCGATCCGGGAATTTCCAACTCCACAAAATCCGTCTCCCGCTCAAACAGCAGCGCTTCTTTTCCCGGCCATCGACCCGATACCCAACGCGCGCCGGAAATCTTCCCGTCCGTCACGGCTCCGCCGAATTCGTTAGTCAGCACATTGCGTTTCTCGCCGCGTTCAAACGGGAAGAAAGCGATCAGGCCTTCGTCCTTTAACATCGCTTCGCGTTCCGCCTGCCAACGCAGGAAACCGATGCTGCCCGGCTCGAGATAACGTTCCAAATCGGGATTCTCGACGGCCTCCCATCTGCCGGCGGCAAACTGCATCGTCTCGCCACCGGTCACCGACGACAGCAACTGATCATCCTGCTTCGCATCGACTTGACCGTCGAACACATGCAGTTCACTCGCGCCCGAATCGGCATCAACCGCGACGCCGAATTCCGTGCCGAGATCTTCGTATTCCACCCCCGGCGAATACACGGTGAAGCCCTCAGCCGGCGGCGGAATGATCGCGCGCAGCCCGCCGTCGTGAAGATCGAGATGAAACGAATCCCGAATCGTAAAATTCGCCGGCGCCTGCATTACAAGGTCCGCGCCATTCTCAAAACGCAGGTGAACCGCGCCGTCCTTGAGCCGGTATTCCTTTTGATCAAAGCGGTAGTCGTTCGGCGCAAAGCCCGGCTCGAATTCCGCATCTGCTTCGTTGACCAGCAAAGCCACTACTTCTGTATTTTTGGCTGAAAACTTTGGCAATCCGAAGTGGGACAGAAACAAGGCAAGGCAGGCAGCGGCGGCAATTCCCCACGGCAGAATCCTCATCGCCGGCGTGGGAGTCTTTTCCACCGAAACCGGTTCCGAAGCTTCCTCCATAACCGAAGCCGCGCCCAGGTGCTCTGTGATCGTCGCCCGCAAACGCAATTCGTCACGCGCCGTGCGGTTTGCCGCGATCAGCGCACGAAAGGATTCGACATCTGCATCGCTTTCGAGCAGATCATCCAGATAGCGGTCGATCAAATCGCTCTCAGCCTGAGTCAATATTGGACCTTTAGCCGCCATTAGAAACTCTCCGCCTTTCGTTTTCCTTCGATACAACGCGCCAACTCCTGACGAATCCGCCACAGCATTTGGTAGAGACTATTCGCCTCGACCGATCGATGCTTTGCCATCTCTTTCACCGAACTGCCAGGTGCATAAGCTTCCTGCACGAGGATTCGGCGCTTTTCCGGAAGTTCCGACAGGCATTCTTCGAGATATCCGATCTGCGCATCCCTCCGTCTTGATTCCGCTTCCGCTTCTTCGCTGATCAGCTCGACCAGCTCATCGGTGAGCACCAATCGATCCCTCGCCTTACTACGGCGAAATTTTAGAACTTCATAGCGTGCAATCACACAACACCAGCGGCCGAAATTTTCGGCAGGCTCATCCAGCTCGGCAAATTTCTTCCACGCCACCACACTGACATTCTGCATCACGTCCGCCACATCCACCGCACTCGGGACCAGCGCACGCACAAAGGCACGAATCTCCGGATCGTGTTTGGAAAGAAGCTGCAAATATAGCTCGCTGGAATCCTGTTTCGGCATGGACTGACACCCTATCACTACCGATGGTCAGAATTCTTATGAATTTTTTGGAAAGAAAAATACGGTAACCTTGAGAACAGCCGGAACTCCCGCCTCAAAAGTTGCGAGGCCATTGTCATTTCGAGCGAGCTTGGGAGTCGAGAAATCCCTCGGTTCCCATTACTACCGCAAGTCCGAGGAAATCGTTTCAGGCAACGTGGATGATCACCAATTGCCAGAGATGGTGGCCTTTAGGAAACGGTGCAACTTCTACAACGCTTGATCGGGAGCACACCACCCTAC